>CAMLRI010000418.1 GCA_946482385.1 uncultured Cellvibrio sp. | reverse complement strand
TGGAACACTACAAAACGCCGACCAAGCCCTATGTGGTAAGTGAATACGGCGATTGGGAATACTACGCCATGAACGCCGGCCTCAACCAAACCGCCTGGGCGAATTTATTGCAAGCCGACCGCAGCAGCCGCCAATTGTTAAGCGATGGCGAAACGCGTTTGCTGCAACAGGCGAGCAATATCCAGGAGGCGCACAACGACAACTTCAACACTCCCGCTTTTGCCGATGGCTATTGGGTAATGTTTGATTACAACCGCGGCTACGCGCCGGATTTGGAAGCCTCGGGCATTATGAGCATCGAGCGGCTGCCCAAATACAGCTATTACTTTTTCCAAAGCCAGCGCTCACCCAGCGAAAAATCGGCGCAGTTCGCCAGCGGCCCCATGGTATTTATCGCCAGCGAATGGAGTGAACAGTCATCGCCCAATGTGCGGGTATTCAGCAATGCGGAAGAAGTGGAGCTGCTGCTTAACGGCGCCAGCCTGGGCAAACAAAAGCCCGATCAAAATGCCAACACTACCAACCTCAAGCATCCGCCGTTTAGTTTTGCGCTGGAAAAATTTACCCCTGGCGAATTAAAAGCCCGCGCTTTTATCAATGGCCAAGTGGTTGCCGAACACCAGGTGGTGACACCTGGCGCAGTGAGCGGTATCCAGCTGTGGCTCGACCAGAGCGGCAAGGCGCCGCAAACCGGCGTGAAGGATGCGGTGTTTGTTCACGCACAATTGGTGGATGCCGCTGGCAACCCGGTGCGCAGCAATGGCCTAGCGGTGGACTTTGCCATTAGCGGCGATGCCCAACTGCTCAGCCCGGTGCAGGTAAACAGCCAATATGGTATTGCCAGCGCCCTGGTGCAAATTGGCAGCAGCCTGCAAGGGGTTAGCATCAGCGCCCGCAGCGGCCAGTTGCCACTGGCCACACTTAAGCTGGGGGAATAATAGCCCTTGGGACAGGGGCTATAATGCCTGGGGGGCGGAAATCCTCCGGGCACTCGTCTTTATTCTATGGCGCCCTAATCCTGGGGCGCCCGGCAATGCTCGGCACCGCCCTCGGTCACCCATAACACTAAAAAAACAGCGAGAACTAGCGATGTATAAGCTCCAACCCCCAGCTCCACCCCTGCACTGGGTCATAGCCCTGCTGCTCGGCCTCGGCACCAGCCTGCCGGGATTGGCCGCCAAACCGCTGAATATCAACACCTCCAGCGATGTAAACAGCCCCTATGCCATGCAGATGATCGAGCTGGCCAACCGCCAGATCGGCAACAAGTACCAAATCAGCGCGGTGGATGATGGCGTTACCAAATCCCGGGTGATGGAAGAAGTCGCCAACGGCAAATACGATATTTTTTGGGCATCGACCAATGCCGATACCGAAAGCAAATTCGACCCGGTGCGCATACCGCTTTTTAAAGGCCTGCTCGGCCACCGCATTTTTATTATCCGCAAGGGCGATGAAGCCCGCTTTGCACAAATCCAAACCCTGGAAGATTTAAAACAAATCAAACTCGGCTCGGGCACCACCTGGGCGGATACCGGCATACTCAAGGCCAATGGCCTGCAAGTGGTTACCGCCAACAAATATCCCAATATGTTTTTTATGCTCGACGGTGGCCGCTTCGACGCCTTCCCCCGCGGCGCCCACGAACCCTTTGAAGAAGTGCGCAAAAACGCCCAGCTGCCGCTTACCATCGAAAACAGCCTGATGCTGGTGTACCGCATGCCGTTTTATTTATTTGTGCGCAAAGGCAATAGCGAGCTGGCCGCCGACCTCACCCGCGGCCTGGAATTGGCAATTAAAGATGGCAGCTTTGACCAACTGTTTTACAACCACCCGGCGGTGCAGGATGTGATCCGCCAGGCCAACCTGCCCAACCGCAAAGTCTTTTATCTCAACAACCCCACCCTCACCAAAGAAACTCCACTCGACCGCACCGAGTTGTGGGTGGATGTCAAAACCCTGGGCCACCCCAAACCCACCCCAGAACCGGTTGCCGACAGCAGCGAGGAATAACCCAAAGGCTGAAAATAAAACCCCCGAAACCTGGCGGCAGGCTTCGGGGGAAGGCACCTCTAATTAGGTGGTCAAATTCACTATGCCACTACACTTTTTATTTGGCACGATTGGTTAAAATTTTATGCTGCCGGAGTCATCGCCAAACCAGCGCGGCCGCTCGCCGCCCAGGGCGTATTGCACGGTTAAACCGGAATTGCCGAAGCCCTGGAAGTAAGAGAGGCTAAACTGGTGTGTGCCAGCGCTGAGTTGTGCCTGGCAGGTTTGTACCGAGAAGGGGCGGTCGTTAAGGTGCTCGCAAATCTTTTTGCCGTCGATGCTTAAACTAAAGCCGTCGTCGGTGCCCACCAGAAAGCGGTATTGCCCGGCTTTTTGCACTTTGATGCTGTGGTTGATATCGACAAAGTAATCTTCGTTATAACCGGCAATATTGCCCAGCACCGGATGGCTGAAGCGGCTTTTTTCCAGCAGATTGATGCGATCCACCATGACTTCTTTGGTGAATTCAATATCCCGCGGCTGGTAGATATTGCCAATGTTGGTGCGGTTTTTACTGATCACCAATTTCACCACCGGGTCGACAGATTCGGGGGTGATGCGCTGCAAAATCAACACAACCACCAGCAGCAACAGGGCGCTGAATATCCAGTTTTTATTAAGAGAGGCCATCATGATTATCGCACCACCTGTAATTGCCAAAAACTAAACCAATTGCGCAGCTGGAATTGGTCTTCGGTAAGGCCAATGCCATAGGTCAGGGGCGCAAAGAACGCGAACACACCTATCACCAGCAGTGCAAATAAACCGGCGTTGATCATGGTGTGGCGGTTATTGGCGATCACCTCGTCGCGGAACACATAGGTAAACACCAGGGCCAGGTTGATAGCGCCA
>CAMLRI010000417.1 GCA_946482385.1 uncultured Cellvibrio sp. | reverse complement strand
TTGCTGCACTTTTGCGGCACTTTGCGTGGATACCAAAAGCAAACAGGGGCGCTAAGCGCCCCTGTTTTTTTGCAGTGTCCTGTAGCTTTATTTTGGCATCAGCCGATTACGCCAGTGCCATCACATTAAAATCTTGCAGCCGCGCCACTAATAATTCCCCTTGCATGGCGTTGCCGGAATACTGTTCGGCGAAGCGTTCCATCAGGTTTTTTACGTGGATAAGTTGGTCGGTAATTTGATCTTCCATCACACTCATTTCCAATAGCGAAAAACCTTCGCTGTCGTTTTGCCCCAGGTTGTCGAGCCACTGCTCTTGCTCGGGTTGCAAAATACCACTGCGGGCTATGGCAATGGCCAGGCGCCCCATTACGGTGTTGATAGAGCGGGCCAGGTTATTGCTGGGCGCTTGGTTAATCAGCTGCGCCAGTTGCCGCGCCTGCTCGAATTGGGCGCGCAATTGCTGTTGGCGTTTAATCAGCTCGCGGGTCAGTGGCACCTGGCGCACTTCTTCGGTGGGGGCGGGCGCAGCCTGGAATAAAACCATAGCGGCGTTGTATACCCCTTCAAAATAAATGTTGTCGCTAAGTTTGAGTGCGGCCAGCAGCATTTTGTGTGCGTGTACACCGTATTGGCGGTAGCGTTGGTGGTTAAAAATAATATTATCGGTGGCAGCAATAATTTGGCTGGTCATGGAAAGTTTGTCGCCGAACAATTGGCGCGGGTAGCCGGTGCCATCGAGCCGTTCGTGATGGTCGGCAATGGCCAGGCCCACATCGGCAGGGAGTTGCGGAATTAATTGCAGAAAGCGCTGGGCAATTAAGGGGTGGGCTTGCAGGGCGCGCCATTCTTCGGCGGTGAAATCCTGCTGCTTGTGGATCAAATCCGGCGGCAGGTACAGGAAGCCAATGTCGTGGAATAGGCCAGCAATAAATACGCTGCGCAATTGCGCCATATCCAGTTCCAATTTTTGCGCAATAGCCAGGCCCGCCATGGCGCTGAATAGGCCGTTGTAATAAATTTCCCGCGCGCGCAGTGCCAGCAGGGTGAGGTTTTGTTGCAGCAGCGGGTGGCGCTCGTAAAACAGGCACATTTGCCGCAGGAGTTTTTGATAGTGCTCCTGCTCGGTGACTACGGACAGGCCGGGTATGGTGGCGGCAAATTTATTGAGGTAATCGAACAGGTGGCGCGCATCCAGGCATTTGGCCAAGCCGATGGTTTGTTCCAGGGGCTTCATGAGTTTGTGTTGCAGCAATACCTGGGCGCGGTTTTCATCCAGGCGCGTGCCTTCGGCAAGCAATAGCACGCCCTGTTGGTTGTAAATCGGCTGGGTGGCGACAACGGCTTGCTGCTGGTTAACCTGGGCAAGATTTAAACAATAATAATGCTGTTCTTTATCCATAGCGGCTCACGGGGGTTGCAGGTGATTCCACTATAGATCATCAATGCCGGTGCCGCCTTGCCCCGTCTATTTTTTCAACTGTTGGCTCCAGGCCATTAGAGCGGCCAGTTGTGCGCGTATATTGCCCTGGATTTTTTCATCCACCAGGTTGCCATCGGCATCAAAGCTATTGCTAAAGGCATTGGCGAAGACTTCGGGTTTGTTGAGTGGGTGCAGGTTGAGGTACACACACACCTGGCGCAAATGGTATTGCGCGCGCGAAGTGCCCATGCCGCCGCCGGAACCCATGATGGCAACGGCCTTGCCGTCGAGCAGGGCGTTGTTGGGCTCGCGGGATGCCCAGTCGAGCGCATTTTTTAGCGCCGGTGCAATGGAGTAGTTGTATTCCGGGCAGCCCAACAGCAGGGCATCAGCCTCGCCAATTTGTTGCAGCAGTTGCTGCACAGCGGCGGGGCGCTCGCTGATATCGGCGTTATAAAAAGGCACGTTGGATAAATCGGCAATTTCAATAACCATGCCTTCGGGGGCATTGGCCTGGGCGTAGCGCACCAGGCCTTTGTTGGTGGATTTGGCGCGCAAGCTGCCGCAAATGGCGAGCACTTTCATGTTGATCTCCTTCCGGGGTTGTTGTGGGTGAATGATTAGCAACGAATTAAATCGCCACTGCGGTAATCCTGAATGGCCTGTTCAATTTCATCGGTGGTGTTCATTACAAAGGGGCCATACTGCACCACAGGTTCTTTAAGGGGCTTGCCCGATAGCACCAAAAAGCGGGTGTTATCCTGCAGGGCTTGCACACTTAATTGGTCGCCTTTGCTTAACAAACCGGCATTGCCCTTGGTGAGTTTACGTTTGTCTTCCCCTATGGCGACTTCACCTTCGTACACATACACAAAGGTGTTGTGGGTTTCGGGGATGGCGTGATGAAACTCGCTTTGATTGGGCAGGTGTAGGTCCCAATAAATAGCTTCGGTGGTTAAGCCCTGGATGGGGCCGCTGATAATTCTGCCGCCGACAAAAGCGCTGTTGGCAATTACCTTGATGCTGCCGCCGTTGGCTAAAACCGCAACCGGTATTTCGGCGGCGGGAATATCGCGATAGTGCGCCGGTTTCATTTTTTCCGCAGCGGGTAAATTCAGCCACAGCTGAAAGCCGCGCATAACGCCTTGCTCTTGCTGCGGCATTTCCGAGTGGATAATACCGCGCCCGGCGGTCATCCATTGCACGTCGCCATTGCGCAGGTGGCCTTTGTTGCCGAGGTGATCCTCGTGCAGCATATGGCCTTCCAGCATGTAGGTGACGGTTTCAAAACCGCGATGCGGGTGAGGTGGAAACCCGGCGATATAGTCATCGGCACTGGCGCTGCCGAATTCATCGAGCATTAAAAATGGATCGAAGCGTGCGTGTTGATGTTGGCCAAGGCTGCGTTTGATGCGTACACCGGCACCGTCGCTGGTGTCGCGGCCCTGGATAATCTGTTGCAGTTGGCGTTGCATATTGAATTCCTCT
>CAMLRI010000416.1 GCA_946482385.1 uncultured Cellvibrio sp. | reverse complement strand
GCCACGGATTATTTGCCCCTGGCCTTGCGCATTGCCCACTGGGGCAGCCCGGCCGAGAGCCTGCCCTGGTTGGAGCGGCCCAATCGCCTTGCGCTGCAATTTGCCCAGCAGCAATTGCAATTGATGGGGCTGCTGGATGCCCAGTGGGCGATTACTGCGGCGGGGCGGCGGGTGAGCGAGCTGGGCACCCACCCGCGTATTGCCGCGCTCTTGTTATTCCAGCAAATGTTGTCTCAGCAAGCCGATATTGCCGAGCCATTATTGTTGCTCGCCCTGGCGCTGCATTTTGATTGGAGTGGCGATAGCGATTGGGATGAATGGCTCGCCAGTGCTGCGCGGGAATTGGCGCGCAATCGCCAGTGGCAAAGCCAGCGCAAACGCTGGTTGAGTTGTTTATCTCTGCCGGTGTGCGAGCGCGAGCTGAATACTGCCGACGCGCTGTCACTGGCGCGCGCCTACAGCGACCGCATTGGCTATCGCCAGGAATCGGGGCGCTATCGCCTCAACTCCGGCATCAGTGTCCAGGCGAACATCAATGCCGATTGGGCGGTGTTTCCGCTCATTAACGCCAAGGCCAAAGGCCACACCGGCTTGGGGTTGCCGCTGCAATTGACGCGCGAGCAGCAGCGCCAGTTCGCCCAGTGCGAAATCCAGTTGCAGTACAAGCAGCAGCGCTGGCAGCGCCACAGTTGTTGGCGCATGGGCGGCGTGGTGATCGACGAGCAGTGGGAGCCATTGCCCGAGGCGCAAATTCCGCAAGCGCTACTGCAACAGCTGCAGGAAAAAATCGACAAACAGGGTTGGGATGCCTTGGCCAGGCCCGCGCCCGTGCAGCGGTTATTGCAGCGCGCGCGTTTGGTGGGGGCGCAGGGTTTGCTGGAGTTGCCGGCTTTGGATGAGGCTTATTTGTGTGCGCATTTGGCTGAATGGCTGCTGCCTTTTTTAACTGCGCAAACCACCCTGGAGCAATTGCCCTGGCAGGCGGCGCTGGAATTTTACTTGGGTTACGACAAGCTGCAAAAACTGGCGCAAATGCTGCCAGAAAAAATTGAATTGCCCAGCGGCCGCAGTGTGACAGTGGAATTTTCCAGCGAGGGGCAGCTTATGGTGTCGGCCAAGTTGCAGGAATTTTTTGGCTGCGAGCAATTGCAATTGGCCGATGGCCGCATTCCCTTAACCATCCATTTGCTGTCGCCCAATGGCAGCCCCTTGGCGGTAACCGCCAACCTGCAAACGTTTTGGCAGCAGGCCTACCCGGAAGTGCGCAAAGAAATGCGCGGCCGCTACCCCCGCCACCCCTGGCCGGAAAACCCGCTGGAGCACGAGGCCACCGCGCTGACGAAAAAGAAATTGGCGGCGCAGCAGCAAAAATAACTATCAAAAAAATTTGTAATTCTTGTTTTGTCTAAAAATACACAGCAGCCCTTGCAGGTTTGTTGGTTAACCCTCTGTGCAAAATAACACGCCAATCCCCGTCTATACTCTTTAGCACCATTAAGCATGACGAGGGATTGGTAGTGAACATTATTTCCGCGCTACTGGCTTGCCTGCTCGCCGCATATTTGCTCTGCCTAAGTTTTGCCACTGCCGCCGAAGAACCGGAGTCAGCCTACCAGTGGGGTGGTGCGCTCACCTTGGAATCTATTGCCAACCTGGATGGTGGCCTGGAGCGCGATACGCGCGAAATGAGTAACCTGGATCTCACCCTGGCGATAGATACCAGCGCTGCCGGATGGTGGGATAGCGGCGAGCTGTTTATTTATGTGCTGGGCAACTATGGCCGCGATGCATCGGAATTGGTGGGCGATGTACAAGGCATTTCCAATATTGCTACCGACAATGCCATCAAGGTTTACGAGTTGTGGTACCGGCAGGGATTTATGCGCGATAGCCTGCAGGTTTTGCTGGGGCTGCACGATTACAACTCCAGTTTTTACAGCCTGGAAAGCGCCGCCATTTTTAATCACCCCTCCTTTGGTATTGGCCCGGATACCTCCCAGGTTGGCCCCTCTATTTTTGCCACTACGGCAACCACTTTGCTGCTGCGCTGGCAGGGCACGAGCCAGTATGTGCAAGCGGCGGTGTACGACGGTGTGCCCGGCGATCCGGAAAACCCGCGCGGCACCCATATTCGTTTTGATGAGGGCGACGGTGTTTTTGCCGCCTTGGAATTGGGTTTGTTTACCGAGGGCAGCTACAAACTTGCCCTGGGCGGATGGCAGCACAGCGCCGAGCGCGACAACCCGATAACGGGTGAGCTGATGGACGATAACCGCGGCGGTTATTTAATTGCGGAAAAGCTGTGGGCCGATTTGGTGGTCGCCGATAACCTGGCCATTTTTTTACAAGTGGGCGAGGCGGACGACCAGCGCAACCAGCTGCAAAATTATTACGGTGGCGGCATTACCTTTAGTGGATTTTGGCGCGCGGGTGATGGCTTGGGTTTAGCCTTTGCCCAAGGGCGCAATGGTTCGCCTTATCTGTTGGCCAACCCGGAACAGGAGCGCGCAGAAACTGCCTGGGAGCTTACCTATATCACCCCACTGTGGGATTTCCTTAGCCTTCAGGCCAGCCTTTACTACATCCATAACCCGGGTATGGATAAGCAATTGAACGACGCCCTGGCGCTAGGCACTCGCGCTTATATTGAATTTTGATGGGTTTTGATAAAAGGAAAGCCAGCACATGAAAATTAAAAATTTTATTGTCTTGGGGATAGCGGCGGTGGTGGCGCTGATGGGGTTTAACACCTACATGGGCATTTCCACCAACAGCCGTTTGGCGCAATTGCTCGATTATAGTTCCGGCCCCGCCTGGAATGCCGCCGACGGCGCCATGGAAGGGCAAATTGGTTTGCAGGCGCAAATTATTTTATTGCAGCGCTTGCAGCACCGCGAAATTAATTTTGAGCA
>CAMLRI010000415.1 GCA_946482385.1 uncultured Cellvibrio sp. | reverse complement strand
CAATACCCCCGAGGCTATGGCCAACCGGGTGATGCACGACAGCGGCAACGTCCAACCCTACGACCGCAATTTGGCGGTGCGTATTGTCGATAGTGGCAAGATCACCACCAGCGATTACCGTTTTGAGTTAGTGCCCAATACTTCCAACTATGTCATTACACGCTTGAGTGACAAGCAGGTGGTATCCCAGGGGGCATTGAGCGGTGCTTTTCCGCAAGCCATTGAGTTCGATGGCCTGAGCCTGAATTTAATTTCCGGCTCTTTCCAGGGTGGCGATAGTTTTACCCTGCAGCCCAGCAAATACGCCGCGCGGGATATTCAATCGGCGATCGACCGCCCGGAAGATCTGGCGTTTGCTTCGCCAGTGCGCACTGCATCCAATACCAGTAATTCCGGCAATGGTTTAATCAGCGCCGGCGAGGTGCTGAGCCTGGTGGATATTAACGGCAACCCACTGCCGGCCTTTGCCACTCCCGGGCAATTAACACCGCCGATTTTAATTCGTTTCACCTCTGAAAAAACTTACGAAGTGTTGGATAACACCGACCCGGCTAACCCTGTTCCCCTGGTGCCGGCGCTGCGCGAACAAATTTTTATTCCCGGTGCCAGCAACCCGATTTTCACCACCGACATGGGTGAAACCCTGGTGGTAGGGCGCGGCGATCGTTTGGGTTTGCCGGCGGGCCGCGATGGCCAAACCCTGACAAGCCTGAGTGACCCCTTGCCCAATGGTTATCTGGCGGAGCAATTGCGCTTTACCATTACCGATCCGCAAACCGGCTCGGTATCCACCCGCACGCTCACTACCCAGGCAGGCGCTTCGGCGGCGCAAACTGCGGCGCAAATCAGCGCGGTCAATGGTGTATCGGCGCGGGCCTTTACCACGGCCAATATCACCAACATTCGTATGGATGCGGCCGATATGGCGCCGCCCACACAAATTTATGTCAACGGCGAAGCGCTGATAGGGCTTGACCCCTATGGCACGGCTTTCGCGATGGATGTGCCAGACCCCAATGTAGAAGGCGAAGCGGCTTTTAACGATTACCTGGCGGCGCGAATTAATAGCAACCCCAATTTGCAAACCCTGGGCATTCGCGCGCAAAGCAGTAGCCATCCGGTCACTGGCGCGCCGGAATTGCGTTTGGTGGCCTCATCCGGTGTGGATTTGGATATACGCTTGCAAGCCGCTGCCGGTAACAGCACCACCATTGATGTTAACGATGCCGGCGGCAACCCCAATGTGCGCTTGATGGGTGTGGATACCGGGGCAGGGGAGTTGCGCGGCATTGCCGTGGGCGGCAAGGTGGATATCACCATGGGCGAGGGCATTCGCCTGGCAACATCGCCAACGAATAGCCCTATGTTTGGCGATAGCACAGCGGCGGATTTTGCCCTGTCGACCTTTATTGGCTACCAGATCAATATCAGCGGCCAACCCAAAGCGGGCGATACCTTTACCATTGGTTTTAACACCGATGCCAAAAACGATAACCGCAATGCCCTGGCGCTGGTTGCCTTGGAAACCGATAAAACCATGCAGGACGGCACGCTCAGTTTTGGCGATGCCTACGGCAAATTGGTGGAAGAGGTGGGCACCAAAAGTAGTCTGTCCAAAATCAACACCGAGGCCAGCAAAAGCCTGCTCGACCAAAGCCAGGATATACGCGACGGTATTTCCGGGGTAAACCTGGATGAAGAGGCTGCCGACCTGATTAAATTCCAACAAATCTATCAGGCCAATGCGCGGGTTATTACCGTGGCGCGGGAGCTGTTCGATACATTGCTCAATTCGGTATAAATTTTTGTGCATGCTTGTTTTTGGTAAAAAACTGGTGCGAATAATGCATCAGGCTACACATAGGCAAATTATTGCCGCTCGGAATTGTGGAGCCTAAGTATGCGTGTATCTACCTCGCAAATTTATACCATCGCCAACCTGGGCATGAGCCAGGCGCAAAGTCAGGTCACTAAAACCCAGGAGCAAATGGCCACGGGTAAGCGAATCCTGTCGCCAGCCGATGACCCGGTTGCCGCTGCCGCCATTTTGCAACTCAACCAGGAATTGGCGCGCACCGAGCAATACAAAAAAAATATTGATATTGCCGAAAACAATCTCAACCTCGAAGAATCCAGCCTGCAAACTGTGGTGGGCCTGGTGCAGCGCATGCGGGAAATTGCCGTATCGGCGGGCAACACGGCGGTTTACACCCCTGCCGACTACTCGGCTTTTGCCTCCGAAGTCGAAACCCGTATCGACGAATTAATGAGCCTGCAAAATACCCGCAACTCTTCCGGGCAATATATTTTTGCCGGCTACCAAAGTGCCACCCAGCCTTTTGTCGCCGACGGCGGCGGCAACTTTTTTTATAAGGGCGATGAAGGCCAGTTGCGTTTGCAGGCATCCGCCTCGGTGAGTGTGGCAGTAACCGATTCGGGTAAAAAATTATTTGTCGATATTGCCAGCGGCCACAACACCTTTAATACCTCGCCGGCCAGTACCAATAAAGCCGTGCCACCAGCGGTAATCAGTGTGGGCGAAGTGTTCGACCAGGAAGCCTTTGATCGCCTCTACCCGGAAGATTTGGTGGTGAGTTTTACCCGCAGTGGCTCGGCTACGCTTTACAGCGTGAGCGAACGCGGCTCGGGAAAACAATTGATAAGTAATCAGCTCTATACCTCGGGTGCCGATATCGAAGTTGCCGGCGCCAGGTTTAGTGTGATGGGCAATCCCTATACCGGTGAGCCGGCGATGCCCGCCAGCTTGGATTTTGGTGCCGTTGCCTACCCGGTGAATTTTACCGCCGCCCCCACCACCGTTACCCTCACCGTGGGCAACCGCACCGAAACCCTGGTGCTGGATACCACCGTAAACAACACCGCCGATATGGCTGCGCTTTTGGATAGCCCCAC
>CAMLRI010000414.1 GCA_946482385.1 uncultured Cellvibrio sp. | reverse complement strand
AATACGCGCGCCGCTGTTTGATCGCATCGGCCGCCAAATCGCCCTGACCCAAGCAGGCCAGGTGCTACTGCCCAAAGCCAAGCTGATCCTCAGCGAAGTGGATGCCGCCTCCCAGGCGGTGGCAGATTTGCAAGGCGAGGTAAAAGGGAAATTGAGCATCGCCACCAGCCACCACATAGGCCTGCATTACCTGCCGCCCTATTTGCAGCAGTTTTCGCGGGATTACCCCCGGGTGAAACTGGATTTGCATTTTCTCGATTCGGAACTGGCGCACCAGGAGGTGTTGCAGGGGCGCTTTGATCTGGCGCTGATCACCCTGGCCCTGGAGCCAGATGGGAGGATTAACACCCTGCAACTGTGGGAGGATGAGTTGCGATTTGTCGCCGCCCCCAGCCACCCCTTGGCGCAACAGGCCAGACTGCAGCTAGAGGATTTGAGCAGCCATGAAGCGATAATGCCCGACCCGGCGACCTACACCACCCGCCTGATCAAAACCCTGTTTGACCAACAGGGGCTGAGCCTCGACATAGCCCTGGTGACCAACCATTTGGATGCCATCAAGATGATGCTGGGAATTGGCTTGGGCTGGGGGGTGCTGCCCAAGCGCCTGATCGACCAGAGCCTGGTTGCCCTGCCTATTGCTCTGCCGCCCATCCGCCGCCCCCTGGGCGCCATCCACCATCGCCAGCGCAGCCTGAGCAAGGCCGCCAGCAGCTTCCTGGCAATGCTTCAGGGGGTAAAGGCCGAGGGGCCTATCTGAAGGTAGAGGTTGTAATCACCGCTGAAGTTGGAACCATAGCCAATATAAAGAGGGCCTATTGGCGTTTCGCCACCCCAATAAATGGAGGCGGAATCCAGCCAGCCCTCGGCCTCCGTTAGGGTATAAGCCTGTTTCAGGTGCGCCGCCTCCAGCGCCAGCCCCATGCGCAGATCACCACTCAGGCCCAGGGGCATACGCCCAATAATCCGCTCGGTGCGCAGGTGCAGGTAAAGCGCCTCATCGGCCAGGATTTGGTTGCGGGCATAGCCAGACAAATTCAAAAATCCCCCCAGGCGGGCGGCATCAAACACGGGCAAATTGCCCTCTAGGGAGGTGACATAGCTGGAGCGCGCCGCCCAGACAAAATCGCCCAGGGGATAGGCATACCCCAGGTTGGCCGTTAGCTTGCGATAATCCTCGGCAGGCGAATCGAACAGGATCAGCTCTCCCTTCCAGCCCTCGGTGGGAAAGTACAGACGGTCGCGGGTATCAAACACCACCTCAGCCAACCAGCCGCCGTAGCGGGCATTGGCATCGGGCAAATCCAGCACATTAATATCGGCGCGCGCCTTGATGTGGTATTGGCGCCAGCCGCTGCGCAACTGCCCCCATATGCCAATATTGCGCCCCAGCATCAGCTCCCCGTAAGTGGTGCGCAGCTGGTACTCAGCCACCTTTTCGTGGTCGACATAAATATCACTTTGGTCGCGCCCGCTGACATAGCGCGGCTCGATAAAATAGCGGTGCTTGCTGTCGAGCGGCTGGTAAAAATCCAGTTCGATATAGGGTTCAGTTCCCAAATCGGCCACGGCAAAAAACTCGCCACCAAAACTATTGATCCAGGTTTTGCGATAGGCGCCGCGCAGGTTGACGCTGGCATCGCTGCGGTATTCATCGGCAACCGTAAAACCAAAGGTGCTGTAGTCGGAGCGCCAACTTTTCTCGCGCGGCAGAATATCCAGGCGCCCCCTGCCCTGGTGCTCGCCAACCCGGTAATCCACGCTGTCAAAATAACCCGTGCCATAAATGCGGATTAAATCCTGGTCCAGCTGCTGGCGATTAAGCGGCACACCTGTTTGCTGGCGCACCAACCGCGCCACAAAAGCTGGATTAACCCGCTTAAGCGGGGCTATATGAACCTCATCAATGACGATAATGGGCTGGCGTGTATCGCGGCGCTGGCGCTGCCACTCTGCATAGGCCGGGGGTGACACTGCAAAATCCCGCAACTGCTGCAACTGCTGCTCCGCCGCCTGGCGACCTATATCTGCCGCCTGGGCATAGCGCTTAAAGTCGGTGGCCTTAAAATTGCCCAGCTCCGGAGCTATATACACATCCTGCCCCCTTAGGCTCGCCAGGGAGCGCTCCACATTCTGCTGGGTAAGAATGCCGATCATTTGCCCGGTGACACTGAGCAGAGACCCCACCTCATCCGCCGGGCGCAAAGGCGAACCAACATTGATCGCAATTACCCTATCCGCGCGACACAGGTTGCGCCCCACCTCCACTGGCAGGTTGTCCACCAGGCCGCCATCCACCAACTTGCTGCCCTGGTGCTCTACCGGTGCCATTAACCCCGGCACCGACATACTGGCGCGCATGGCGTGGGTGAGGCTGCCTTTGTCCAAGACGACGCGCTCGCCTGTGCCTATATCGGTTGCCACTATGGCCAGGGGTAACGGCAGGGCCTCTATCTGGCGCTGGCCCTGGTGGTCGCCCACCAGCTGGTTAAAAAACAGTTTGATCTTTTCCCCGGCAATCACCCCCGGCGTCAGCTGGGCACCGCGCTCGCTAAGGCCAATTTCCGCCCCAGCCAACAAGCCTTTATTCACCTGCTTTTTGCGATAGCTGAGCTGGGAGTAATCGGCCGCATCGAGGAACATATCCGTCCAATCGGCGGCATCGAGCTTCGCCCGCATCTCGGCGGGTGACATACCCGTGGCGTAGGCCCCGGCTACCAAGCCACCCATACTGGTGCCCACCACACAATCCACCGGAATATGCTCGCGCTCCAGCACTTCCAGCACGCCAAGATGGGCGGCACCGCGGGCGCCGCCACCGCCCAACACCACGGCAGTAACCGGCCTGGATGGATTGGCGGCAGCCACTGGCGCGGGGGCGAAAGCTGCTGCTAAAGCGGGGGCTGATAGGCTA
>CAMLRI010000413.1 GCA_946482385.1 uncultured Cellvibrio sp. | reverse complement strand
AAAAATAGCCATTCAATATAAAAAATAAATAATTATTATTGAATCCCATCAAAGGGTTAGCGCATCAGAGCAAGCACCTATTGCATTTTCCGGAGCTTCCCCGAATGAACATAAACCTGCGCCGTACCTTGACCCGCCTGAGCCTTTTTAGCTTGCTAGTGGGCCTGCTGTGCCAAACACCCGCACTAGCCAACAACACCACAACTACCCCTGATGATAAGCCTGCGGCCACTACCCAGGGACAAAGCATCACCACCTCCGACGGAGTTAAGCTATTTGTCGAAGTGCGCGGCCAGGGCAAACCTTGCCTGTACCTGCACGGTGGCCCCGGCTCTGGCAGCTATTGGCTGAAGAAATTCTCCGGAGCCATGCTGGAACAACGTTTTCAAATGATTTACCTGGATCAGCGCGGCGTGGCGCGCTCCACTAGCCCAGCCAATCACGATTACAGCCTGGCACGCATGGTTAAAGATTTTGAAGAGGTGCGCAGCGCACTCAACATTGAGCGCTGGTACACCCTGGGACACTCCTTTGGCGGAGTGCTCCAAATGGCTTACGCCCAAGCCCATCAAGACGCCCATTTGGGCATGCTGATGATCAATACCACCCTGGATTTGAACGAAAGCCTCACTGGTGCCCTCCCTAAAATCGGCGAACTGCTGGAGTTAAGCAGCACACCCACCCTGGACACCAGTAAAACCCCACTGGAACAGCTGATGCCTTATTTGGGCCAGCTGCGCGAGCGGGATCTGTTTTGGAAGTTGCAATATGTACATCAGGACAATGAGCGCATCATGAATGCCACATTTAACGAAATCCCCAACTGGAATAGCGATTTTGGCAACCAGGCCATGGGTATTTCCGACTACTACCAAAACTTTAAACCGGCCAGCCGCCACATCAATCTGCCGGTTCTGTTTTTCTACGGCAAACAGGACTGGATGATCGGTGCCGAGCACTACAAAACCGTCCAATTCCCACAACTCACCCTTTGGGAAAGCCCTGTTGGCCATGTACCTTTTATGGAGGATCAACAAGGTTTGAGCAATGCCATCGACCACTACCTGCACAATATAAAAAGTCGCTAACCAGCCTCCAGCTATTCATACAGGCTGAACCTCATAGGGTATACTCGCCGCCAAAAAATGTACCCGGATACCCTATGACAGACACCCCACCAAGCAGCGGCCAACTCGATATAGACCTGGTCATCAACGCCAGCTGGATATTGCCCATAGTGCCCGCCAACAGCCTGCTGGAAAACTGCGCCCTGGCTGTGGATAAAGGCAAAATCCTGGCGCTGGTACCGCAAACCGAAGCCCTCAAGCGCTTTCGCGCCCGCGAAACCCTTCATTTGAACAATCAGGTATTGATGCCAGGCCTGGTGAATGCCCACGGCCATGCTGCCATG
This sequence comes from uncultured Cellvibrio sp., assembly GCA_946482385.1. Next base: position 1,503 of record CAMLRI010000413.1, on the reverse strand, counting down.
AGTCTGTTGCGCGGTTATGCCGACGACCAGCCGCTGCACACCTGGCTTAATGACCACATCTGGCCCGCCGAGGGACGCTGGGTTAGCGAAGAGTTCGTGAAGGACGGCACCCAGTTGGCGCTGGCTGAAATGATTCGCAGCGGCACCACCTGTTTTGCCGATATGTACTTTTACCCCGAGCAGGCAGCGCAGGCCTGCGTGGAAGCGCAAATCCGCGCCCAATTGGCGTTTCCGATCCTCGACTTTCCCACGGCCTGGGGCATGAATGCCGACGATTACCTGCACAAAGGCCTAAGCCTGCACGACAGCCTGCGCGGCAACTCCCTAGTACACGCCGCTTTCGGCCCCCACGCCCCCTACACGGTATCCGACGCTCCACTGCAAAAAATTGCGGTACTGGCGCAGGAAATGGATATGCCCATACATATCCATTTGCACGAAACCGCCCAGGAAGTCAGCGATTCACTGGAAAAATACGGCTGCCGCCCCAGCCAGCGGCTGATGAGCCTGGGGCTGTTATCGCCGCTCACCCAGTGTGTGCATATGACCCAAATTGATGGACAGGACCTGACACTATTGCAACAAACCGGCGCCAGTGTGATCCACTGCCCCGAATCCAACTTAAAACTGGCCAGTGGCTTTTGCCCGGTCGATAAACTCATCAAAGCCGGTATCAACGTCGCCCTGGGTACGGATGGCGCCGCCAGCAATAACGACCTCAACCTGTTTGGCGAGCTGCACACCGCTGCCCTGCTGGCCAAGGCTGTTGCGGGCGATGCCGCCGCCCTGGACGCGCACAGCGCCCTGCGCATGGCCACCCTTAACGGCGCCAAGGCCCTGGGCCTGGACGACAAGATAGGCAGCCTCGAAACAGGCAAGATTGCCGATCTTATCGCCGTCGATTTAGGCGAGCTGGATATGCAACCTATTTACAACCCGGCATCGCAACTGGTTTACACCCATGCCGGCCAGCGTGTAAGCCATGTGTGGGTTGCTGGCAAAATGCTGCTCAAAGAGCGCCAGCTGCAAACCCTGAACGAGCGCGAAATCCTGGGCAAAGCCAAATGGTGGCGCAAGCAAATCGCCAGCCACTAAAGGCCAGCACCCCGCTGCTACCCTCTCAAGAGGAACACACTTATGAATCACACTACCAATGTCGATGCGGCGGAAATCGCCAAATTTGAAGCTCTTGCCAACCGCTGGTGGGATAGAAACAGCGAATTCAAACCCCTGCACGACATCAACCCGCTGCGCGCCAATTTTATTGACCAGCGCTCACCTGTAGCCGGCAAAACCCTGCTCGATGTGGGCTGTGGCGGCGGCATACTGGCCGAATCCCTCGCCCAGCGCGGCGCCCGGGTTACAGGTATCGACATGGGCGAAGCCCCACTGGCTGTAGCGCGCCTGCACGCCCTGGAAACCGGGGTTGAGTTGACCTACGAGCAAACCACCGCTGAAGCCAAAGCCGCCGCCATGCCCGGCGCTTTCGACATAGTCACCTGC
>CAMLRI010000412.1 GCA_946482385.1 uncultured Cellvibrio sp. | reverse complement strand
ACATGCACCTCGGGCTTTGTTACCGGCGTCGAATCCAAATCGGCCCCAGTCGCTGAATTGGACGGCAGTGGTAACCATTGGTTCCCTTGCGTACCCATTCAAGCCAGCGAGGCGCGCATTCTAGCCTCGCCGGGGGAGTCTGTCATGGCCTTTGTGCGAATGGCTCGCCAAGGTGGGGTTGGCTCAGCATAATAGCCGCCATATAAAAACAAGGGGCTGGGCTATGGGTGGTTTGTGGAAGGGGTGGTTGCCGGCGGCTGCGCTGGCGATGGTGTTGCCGTTGTCGCTGCCACTGTGGGCAGCAGGCCAGAGTGAAGGGGGTGTGGCAGGACAGAGCGAGGAGCGGGCGCGTTTTTTTGATTTGCCCGGCCAGCCTTTGGCCCAGGCGCTGATTGAGTTTGGGGTGCAGGCCAAAGTGACCCTGCTGGTGGATCCGCCCTTGCTGGCCGGCTTGCGCTCCAGCCCGGTGGTGGGGCCCTTGCCGCCGGCGGAGGCACTGCGCAGCCTGTTGGCCAGCTCGGGTTTGCGCTACCACTTCGATGCCGCCCTTAACGCCTATGTAATCCTGCCGGCGGCACCCATGCCTGTGTCGCCAGCACCGCAACCCGCCCCGGCGCCAGCGGTCGATCCTTACCAAGTGGAAGAGGTGCTGGTGCGCGCCCGCAGTTATCCCTTGCGCTATAACACCATTACCCATAGCCAGATATTGGGCGATGTCGCCTACTTCGATTCTTCCCGCTTTATTAATGTGCTGCCGGAAAAGCTGCTGGTGGATGTGCAACCCCAGGATGTCGCCCAGGTGTTGAAGTACGCCAGCGGCGTTACCCCCGGCGATGGCTTGGGCGGCACTAACGACGACCTCTATGTGCGCGGCTTCCAGCGCCATGCGGTGTATGTGGATGGCTTTCGCCAGAGCGATAACAGCGGTTTTAAGGCGCAGCCCTTTGCCCTGGAGCAAATCGAAATACTCAAAGGGCCATCCACCCTCCTGTATGGCCAGGGTGACCCTGGCGGTATGGTGAACTTTGTGCGCAAAAAGCCCCAGGCCGAGGAGTTTGTGCGGCTGCGCGGCAGCCTGGGCACTATGGGCAGTGGCTTTGCCGGGCTGGATGCCAACACCAGCGCTGAGCAATGGCGCGGGCGGCTGGTGATGAGCCAGCAGTTGCAGGATGAATCTGGCGAGGTGATGGATATAGATCGCCTGTTGCTGGCGCCATCCCTGAGCTGGCAGCTGCAAGGGGATACCGACCTGAACCTGGCCTACGAGTACCAGCGCAGTAGCCAGCAGTTGCGCAGTCAGCTGTTTATTTACCCCTACGAGGGTGATGCCGATGGCATTTATATCAATGAACTGGCGCAGTCGGCCCAGCCGGATTTTACCGCCAGCTCCCACTTTATCTCCGCCAGTCTCAACCACCAGTTGGATGATAACTGGCGGCTCAATGCCGAATATTTTTGGCGCGACGAAGAGCGCCAGGGTGTGCGCGCTACCCTGGATAACCTGCTGAAAAGCGAGCTGCTTTACGACCCGGACGATTTTTGGCAGAGCTTCGAGCTGTATGTTCCCGGCAGCCGTATCGCCGTGCCGCTGCTGTGGTTTATGGGCGGGGATGGCCTGGAATATGGCGTGGGCGAAATCCGCAGTCTTTACCAGGAGTACGGCGACGAAGCCCTGTATAACGCCAAGCTGCGTCTGGATGGCACCCTGGATATAGGCAGCACAGTGCACCACCTCAGTATGGGAGCCGAATGGTATCGGCAGGATTTGTTTAAGCGCTATTGGATTGAATCGCGCAACCTGTTTGCCGGGGAGCGCTGGGCGCCGGAAGACCTGCTGGATTTGGTGTTTGAGGTGGCAGAGCGCGCCAGCGAGCCAGGCCAGCCCCTGGGGGAATTGGAGTACCAGGCAGTGCGCACTCTCTATAGCGATTACGGCCTGTTTATCCAGGATGTGGTGGAGCTGAACGAGCGCTGGTCGCTCACCCTGGGTGGGCGCTACAGCTATTTGCAGGGCGAGCATTACGCCCGCGAGGGCTGGGTGACCCTGCCCGATTACGGCCAGTTCAGCGGCCAGTTGGGGTTGGTGTACAAATGGAGCGACAACACCTCGCTCTATGCCAACTACAGCCAGGCGGTGCGCGCCAACTATCACCTGGACGATGTGGGCACCGACCGGGTCGACCCGGAATCCTCCGATCAACTGGAGCTGGGCATTAAGCACCTGGGCCTGGATGGGCGCATGCTCACCAGCATCGGCCTCTACCAAATCGATAAAGACAACCTGGTGGATATTCAATTTATCGGCGGCTTCCGCACTTCGGTGCAGGGGGTATCCCAGCGGGCGCGAGGGGTGGATATGGATGTCTCCCTGGCACTGGATGAACGCTGGGATCTGATCGGCTCCCTCGCCTGGGTGGATGCCGAGCGCACCAGTGGCGATTTTGCCGGTAAGGCGCCGCGTTTGGTGGCGGGGGAAACCCTCAGCCTTTACGCGCGCCGTCAGTTGCAGGGCGACCTGGCCTGGAGCGGCGGCGTGAAATGGGTGGGCGAGCGCTATGCCGATTTAGCCAACAGCTACAGCATCGACAGCTTTTTTACCCTGGATACCGCCCTGAGTGGCGAATTTACCTGGCAAGCCCAGGAGGTTCGCTGGCACCTGAGTGTTAATAACCTGTTGGATGAGCGTTATGACGCGACGGTAGTCGAAGGGGTTGCAATCAATGAAGCAGAAGGGCGCCGATTTATGGGCTCACTCGAGATGGCCTGGTAGCCATGTTGGGGGAGCTGACACCATGAATCCACTCAATGTATTGGTGGAGCTGTTCCAGCAGCACCGCCAGGATCTGCGCCGCAGCATTGCCGCCCGTTTTGGCCGGGTGCAGCACGAAGCGGAAGATATAGTGCAGGATGCCTTCCACAATTTGC
>CAMLRI010000411.1 GCA_946482385.1 uncultured Cellvibrio sp. | reverse complement strand
ACAAACCAGGCGTGCTGATCGGATGTGTGGCTAAGCACCTGGTCGATAATAATTTTGATGCCGCGCTCATGCGCCTGGGCAATCAGCTCATCAAAATCATTAATGGTGCCAAAAATAGGATCTATATCGCGGTAGTCGCTGATGTCGTAACCAAAATCCTTCATCGGCGATTTAAAAAAGGGCGAAACCCAAATAGCATCCACTCCAAGGCTGGCGATATAGTCGAGCTTGCTGATGATACCGGGGATATCACCGATACCATCGCCATTGGTATCCATAAGGCTGCGGGGATAGACTTGATAAATTACCGCGCCGCGCCACCAGGGAGTCGTCGTCATTTTGGATATTTTCCTCTGAGTCTAAAGCACACAAGTGCAAATAAGCTGAGCCGCCAGCCAGCGCTGCGGATAAGCTTTTCAAAAAATAGGGGGAAACTCTCTATCAGGCTCGCCAGCGTATTGGTTTCTTGTTGCTTTTGCACAACTGGCGACTGATATTGCTACCGATAAACATACGCGAGCCCCGATATATCGCCAAGCGCCTACATACGTATGCATTTGCCAGGAAGGCTTTTTTACCAGGCTTAAGCCATAGAATACGTATTCATAAATCCGCCCTATGGCTGGTTAAGCGCAAAATTTGCGCTAGCCTTAGCACTGCATACGTATGCAACCTGAATACGTATGCACAAACTTGTGATGCACGTCACCAACCCCTAAGGTAGGGAAAATAGCCATTTCTGCGATACCTGGGGCTACCTTACATTGCCCAAGATATTGTTTTGTGCAGAAATTAGTTTGAATAACAACTGATGTTTACACCCCTCCGAGGTACCCCTCCATGATGAAAAAAAGCCTCCTCGCACTGGCAATTAGCAGTGCGTTTTTGCTGAGCGCCTGCTCCGACAAATCAGCCACCAATACCGCGGCGGAAAGTGTTGCCCCCGGCGCCCCCGGCGCAGCTTCGCTTTGGTCTTATTCGGGCAAAACCGGCATAGGTACATCCTACGAGCTTTACTCCAATGGCAGCTATAGCGACAGCGCAGCTACAGGTACTGTCTCCAAAGTCTGGTTTTCGCTGGCGCAGGGCATCATTACGGAAACCATGTACGGCCTGATCCACGAAGCGCAAATTCGCGAGCTGCAATTTTTTGTCAAAGGCGGCGATTTCTTCGATGAGGAAAAACTAGATACCAATTCCAGCATTGAGTATTTGAAAACCGATGCCCAGGGGCGCCCTCAATCATTGGCTTACAAAATTATCAATAAAGATAAAGACGGCCAGTACGAAATCGAAAAGCATATTTTTACCGATCCCGACAGCCAGGCACTGATGATGCGCGTGAAGTTCCGCGCTTTGGCCGATGGCATCACTCCCTACCTGTATACAGACACGGCTATTGCCAACACCGGCAGCAATGACAGCGCCGTTTATAAAGATGGCGTGCTAACGGCGAGTGATGGCGGCACCAGCATGAGCCTGAAAACCACCGCCCAGGTTACCCAGGGCACAGTCGGTTTTGTCGGCGTATCCGATGGCATTGCCGAGCTTAAATCTACGGGCGCCATCACCAAAGCCTACAACACCACTGGCGATGCCAGAGGCAATGTGGCCATGACCCTGCAGCTGGCCAGCTTGAAACAGGGCGAAACTGCCGAGTTTGATGTAGTGCTGGGCTTTGGCAAATCGGCGGATGAGAGCCGGGCTGCCGCCGAGCAAACCCTGACCAAGGGCTATGACAAGGTATTGGCGCAATACAATGGCGATGGCGACGCCATAGGCTGGAGTGATTATTTGCAATCCCTGCCCGCCTTGAACAACCTGGCCAACACTGCCACCGATGGCGGCAAGCTGCTCTATACCAGTGCCATGGTACTTAAAGCCCAGGAAGATAAAACCCATGCCGGCGCGCTTATCGCGTCCCTCTCTAACCCCTGGGGCGATATTAAGTCCGCAGAAAAATCCGCGACAGGTTACAAGGCTGTATGGCCCCGTGACTTCTATCAGGTTGCCATGGCACTTTTGGCCCTGGGCGATACCCAATCCCCCAAGGTCGCGTTTGAATACCTGCACAAAGTGCAAACCAGCGCTGCCACCCCCGGCTATTCAGGCACCCCGGGTTACTTCCTGCAGAAAACCCATGTCGATGGCACCATCGAGTGGGTTGCCGTGCAAATGGACCAAACCGCCATGCCAATTATGCTCGGCTGGCGCCTGTGGAAAGAGGGCGTGCTGAGCGATGCCGACATAGCCAACTGGTACAGTAAAATGCTGAAGCCAGCGGCAGACTTCCTGACCGATGGTGGCAAGGTAAAAATTGATTGGATCGACACCGAAATCAAACCGCCCTTTACCCAGCAAGAGCGCTGGGAAGAGCAGCAGGGTTATTCCCCCTCCACTATCGCCGCCATCATTGCCGGCCTGACCTCGGCGGCCGACATTGCCAAACAAGCGGGTGACCAAGCCAGTGCCGAGCGCTACCAGGCGGCGGCGGATACCTACTCCAATAACCTGGAAAGCTACACCTATACCACCCAGGGTTCCCTCACCGAAGAAAAAGGCAATGGCCAGTACTACCTGCGCATTAGCCAAAACCAGGACCCTAACGACAAGAGTCCCTTGGATAGCCGTAATGGCCAGGATGTTGCCGACGAATCCCTGATCATCGACGGCGGTTTCCTGGAGTTGGTGCGCTACGGTGTTCGCGCTGCAAACCACCCCCAGGTACTGGAAACCCTGCCAGAATACGACAACCCGCAATTGCCTGACCTGCTGCGCACCAAATACGAATTTACCTTCCCCGGTGTAGAGGGCAAATTCCCCGGTTGGCGTCGCTACGGCCTGGATGGCTATGGTGAAGACATCACCAATGGCGCCGGCTATGCCGCGGTTAACGATACCAACACCCCCGGCCAGCGCGGCCGCGTATGGCCCTTCTTCACCGGTGAGCG
>CAMLRI010000410.1 GCA_946482385.1 uncultured Cellvibrio sp. | reverse complement strand
TAATGTCGTAAATCAAGCCGTGCACCTGCTTGTGCTCCATGGGCGGCAGGTTGATGCGGCGCACATCGCCGTCGACGCGGATCATGGGCGGCAGGCCCGCCGAGAGGTGCAAGTCAGAGGCGCCCTGCTTGGCGCTAAAGGCGAGGAGTTCGGTGATATCCATCTGGGTAACCTTTTTGTTATGGTTCGGCGCGGCCGATGTTTGAAGAGTCAGTACAACTGGATATGCACAAGATAGACGACAAGCTGGCGAAAGTCACCGCACGAATTCACCAGGCAGCCCTGGCCGCCGGGCGCGATCCGCAAACTGTGCAGTTGATCGCGGTGAGCAAAACCCAGCCGGCCGATGCCATCGCCCAGGCTTATGCCTGCGGCCAACGCCGCTTTGGCGAAAATTACCTGCAGGAGGCGCTGGAAAAGCAGCCGCTGCTGGCGCACCTGGCCGAGCTGGAATGGCACTTTATCGGCCCCATCCAATCCAACAAAACCCGCCCCATTGCCGAGCACTTTGCCTGGGTGCACTCGGTGGACAGGTTGAAGATTGCCCAACGCCTGAGCGACCAGCGCCCGCCCCAGCTGCCGCCGCTGAATATATGTATTCAGGTGAATATCGACGATGAACAGACCAAATCCGGGGTAAGCCTGGCGGAGCTGCCGGCCCTGGCGGCGGCGATCCAAACCCTGCCACAGTTGCGGTTGCGCGGCTTGATGGCAATTCCGGCGGCGTCCACCGACCCGGCGCAACAGCGCCGCAGTTTTGCCAGGCTGCGCTCGGCCCTGGCAGTGCTCAACCTCCAGGGTTTGGCGATGGATACCCTGTCTATGGGTATGTCGGGCGACCTGGAAGCGGCCATCGCCGAGGGTGCCACCCTGGTGCGGGTTGGCACCGATATTTTTGGCGCGCGTACCTGATTGTTAGTGCCTGCGCCCAGGTATCAGCGAATAACTTTTTTGTCTCTTTTTCGTATGTAAGGACTTGTTTGTGACTAGCCCCAAAACTGACTTACCCCGCATTGCATTTATCGGCGCCGGCAATATGGCCAAGGCGATTATCGGCGGCCTGCTGGCCGAGGGCTTCAGCGCCAGCCAGATCAGCGCCAGCGGCCCGCGCCAGGAGACCCTGGCCAGGGTGGCGGCGGAGTTTGGCATCAGCGTCAGCACCGACAACCTGGCCACAGCGGCAGCGGCCGAGGTGGTGATCCTGGCGGTGAAACCCCAGGTATTAAAAGAGGTGGCACTGGCACTTCAACCGGCCCTGGGCCATCAGCCGCTGCTGATCTCGGTGGCGGCGGGCATCACCACCGCCAGCCTTGGCCGCTGGCTGGGTGAGGAGCAGGCCATAGTGCGCTGCATGCCCAACACCCCCTCGCAGCTGCGCGCCGGTGCCAGTGGTTTGTTTGCCAATGCCCAGGTGAGCGAGGCGCAAAAAGCCATCGCCAACCGCATCCTCGGCGCTGTGGGTTTGGTGCAGTGGTTGGATCAGGAACAACTGCTGAATCCGGTCACGGCGGTGTCCGGTTCCGGCCCCGCCTATTTCTTTTTGATGATGGAAGCCATGATCGACGCCGGGGTTAAACTCGGCCTGAGCCGCGACTGCGCCACCGAGCTGACCCTGCAAACCGCCTTGGGCGCCGCCCTGCTGGCCAAGGAAAGTGAATACGATGTGGCCGAATTGCGCCGCCGCGTTACCTCGCCCAAGGGCACTACTGAGCAGGCGATACTTTCGTTTGAGCGCGACGACCTGCGCGCCAGTGTCGAGCGCGCCATGGGCGCCTGCAGCCAGCGCGCCCAAGAGCTGTCTGAATTGCTTGGCCAATAATCCACTTTCAAGGAAACCCCTATGAATACCCTTGCCGAGATCGCCATTTTTATCGTCAACACCCTGGGATCTATCTACCTGCTGATTGTGGTGCTGCGCTTTTTGCTGCAACTGGTGCGTGCCGACTACTACAATCCCATCTCGCGCCTGATCGTTAAGGCCACCAACCCGCTGCTGGTGCCGCTGCGCAAGTTGATCCCCGGTTTTTGGGGCATAGATTTCGCCTGCCTGGTGCTGGCGCTGCTGGTGAAAATGGCAGTGGTGCAGTTGGTGTTGCTGATTGCCGGCGCCGGCCTGCAAAACCCATTGCTGCTGTTGGCCTGGGCGCTCTTGGGGATTCTGGCGCTGATCGCCACCACCTATTTTTGGGCGCTGTTGATTATGGTGATTGCCAGCTGGATCGCCCCTTATAGCCACAACCCTGGCCTGAGCCTGCTGCGCCAGTTGATCGAACCCAGCCTGGCGCCCATCCGCAAACTCCTGCCCGACCTGGGCGGCCTGGATTTCAGCCCCATGGTGGCGCTGATGCTGCTGCATATCTTCAACCAGTACCTGATGCCGGCCCTGGCGGGGCAGTTGGGCATTTCGGCGAGCCTGCTGTAAAGCAGGCCAGCAATCCCGGCGCCTAAAGTTGTTTCCCAAAGTAGCAAAATCGCGCCTTTAATCCGCCATTTTGACCGCTGATTGGTCAACATCTGGCCAGCTTGGGGGTTTTCCGTTTTAATGGGGAAAACATCATCTCGCCATTGGGTTTATATTTCCTGTGGTTATGAGATGAGGCCGACGATAACCCCCTGTGAGTGAGCCGCTATGGACGTGAAAGCCCTTCACCGCCAGATGACCCATTACAACCGCTGGAAGCATCAGCTCGACCAGCGCCTGGCGCGCTTCGAAGACTGGTGTCGCGAGCAGGGCAGTTTGGCGCCCAGTGCCGGCAAAACCCTGGAGCGGGCGCGCCAGCTGTTGCGCGGCGAAACCTTCACCATCGCCTGTGTGGGCGAGTTTTCCCGCGGCAAAACCGAGCTGATCAACGCCCTTCTTTACACCGGTGGCGGCCGCCGCCTGCTGCCCTCCCAGCCGGGCCGCACCACCATGTGCCCCACCGAGATTTTTTGGGACGCGCAGCAGCCGAGCAACTGC
>CAMLRI010000409.1 GCA_946482385.1 uncultured Cellvibrio sp. | reverse complement strand
GCTTGGATACCAATAACTGCGCCAGTGCATAGACCAGTAAAAAACTTATCGCCCATACCAGGGCATTATCATTTAACACGGCAAACCTCTCGGAGTTACAACCATGGCCAGATTAATCGCGGCGCCACTGGGTAGTGCCATCGCGGGCATCTTCCAAAACGATGCCGGCCGCCAACAACTGCTGGCGAATTTCATCGGCGCGCGCGTACTGTTTATCTTTTTTGGCCTGGATGCGCTCCGCCACCAAACGATCCACCTCTGCGGCCGCAATCTGATCGCCAGCACCCGCCTGTAAGAATTCGGTTGGGTTGGCCTGCAAGATACCCAGAATCCCCCCCAGCGCTTTCAGCTCTGCGGCCAGGCGCCGCGCTAAAACCGGGTCCTGTTTGCTGGCGTTATTTAAATCGCGCACCAGATCGTACATGCCCGCCAAGGCCACGCGGGTATTAAAGTCATCATTCATTGCCGCAACAAAGCTGCGGTAATAATCACTCTGCTGCAGATCGGCAAGCGCTAAAGGTTCTACGTCAGCGTAATCGCGCAAGGCGGCGTAAAAACGCTCCAGGCCAGCGCGGGCTTCAATCAAATTATCTTCGGCATAATTAATCGGGCTGCGATAGTGGCTGCTCACCAACAAAAAGCGCACAACCTCTGAATGGTATTTTTCCAACACATCGCGAATGGTGAAAAAATTGCCGAGGGATTTCGACATCTTCTCGCCATCCACCCGCACCGCACCGGCATGCATCCAATAATTCACATACTTACAACCATTGGCCGCTTCGCTTTGGGCAATTTCATTTTCATGGTGCGGGAAGGGTAAATCCGGGCCACCACCGTGAATATCAAAAGTATCGCCGCAGCAGTGTTTGCTCATGGCCGAGCATTCGATATGCCAGCCGGGGCGGCCATTGCCCCAGGGGGATTTCCAGGCTGGCTCGCCAGGTTTGGCGCCTTTCCACAGCACAAAATCCCGCGGGTCTTCTTTGATTTCATCGACTTCGATACGCGCACCCGACAACAACTCATCGACATTTTTGTTGGTGAGTTTGCCGTAATCGGCAAAGCGGGTTACGCGATAGTAAACATCGCCATTGCTGGCGGCGTAGGCATAGCCTTTATTGATCAACTGCTGGTTCATATCTAGGATCTGATCAATATATGCCGTAGCGCGCGGCTCGATATCGGGGCGCGCAATCCCCAAGCGCGCTTCATCTTCATGCATGTAGTCAATAAAGCGCTTGGTGAGCGCGGTATATTCTTCGGCGTTTTCATTGGCGCGCTTGATAATTTTGTCGTCGATATCGGTGATATTGCGCACATAGGTCACATCCCAGCCCTGGCTGCGCAGGAACTTGGTAATCACATCAAACGCCACCAGCACCCGCGCGTGGCCAATATGGCAGTAGTCGTATACGGTAATACCGCACACATACATGGAAATCTTGCCCGGCTTTATTGGCTTAAAAACTTCTTTTTGGCGCGTGAGCGTGTTGTATATCTGCAGCATATTATTCCTGCTCTTCTTTGCCGAAGCTGTCTTTCAAACTGATGGTACGGTTAAACACCGGCTTCTCTGCAGTGGTGTATTTGCTATCCAAACAAAAATAACCCTGGCGCTCAAATTGGAAGCTGTTGCCCACTACCGCCCCGGCCAAACTGATTTCCGCCTTGGCGCCCGATAAAACTTCCAGATTATTGGGGTTGATGGAATCCAGGAAATTTTTACCGCCGGCATCTGGTGCTTCATCGTTAAACAAACGATCGTAGAGGCGCACCTCGCAATCCAGGTGCTGGCTGGCCGATACCCAATGAATAACACCCTTGGGCTTCACCCCATCTTCCGGGTCTTTACCCAGGGTGCCTTCGATAATGCGTGCACGCACTTCGATAACATTGCCTACCGCATCTTTAATGGCCTCATCGGCCTCAATTACATAGGCACCGCGCAAACGCACGCGCTTTCCCAACACCAGGCGTTTGTATTTTTTATTGGCTTCCTCACGAAAATCTTCCTGTTCAATAAACAGCGTTTGCGTAAAGGGAATTTCGCGATCACCCAGGTCATCGCGATTGGGGTGGTTGTGAACCTTTAGGGTTTCCACTTTATCTGACGGGTAATTTGTCAGCGTGACTTTTAAAGGGCGCAGCACACACATAGCACGCGGTGCATTTTTATCCAGGTCATCGCGCACACAAAACTCCAACATACCCACATCCACTACACCATCAGAGCGGGTTACACCTATGCGTTCGCAGAAATTGCGCAGCGATGCCGAGGTATATCCGCGACGACGCATCCCGGAAATGGTAGGCATACGCGGATCATTCCAACCATCCACATAGCCTTCATCCACCAAATGCTTGAGCTTGCGCTTGCTGGTGACGGCATAGTTGATATTCAAGCGTGCAAATTCATATTGGCGCGGCACTGCGGGCACCGGCAAATGCTGGATAAACCAGTCGTAAAGCGGCTTGTGATCTTCAAATTCCAAAGTGCAAATCGAGTGGGTAATTCCCTCAATCGCATCGCTTTGGCCATGGGCAAAATCGTAGGATGGATAAATGCACCACTTGTCACCGGTTTGGTGATGATGGGCTTTTTTAATGCGGTAAATAATCGGATCGCGCAGATTGATATTGGGTGATGACATATCAATTTTTGCGCGCAGGGAGCAAGCACCTTCTTCGAACTCACCCGCGCGCATTTTTTCGAACAAGGCGAGATTTTCCTCAACCGAGCGGTCGCGATAGGGGCTATTTTTACCTGGCTCAGTTAGGGTGCCACGGTATTCGCGCATCTGCTCTGCACTAAGGTCGCAGACAAACGCCAAGCCATTCTTAATTAAATGAATCGCCCATTGATACAGCTGGTCAAAATAATCCGAGGTGTATTTCACCTCGCCATTCCATTGGAAGCCGAGCCACTTCACGTCCTCCATAATGGAGTTGACGTACTCCT
>CAMLRI010000408.1 GCA_946482385.1 uncultured Cellvibrio sp. | reverse complement strand
GAAGAGCAAAGCCGCCTGCCGACGCTGTTGCTGGGCTACACCCCGCCCCAGGTATTGGTGTTGCAGGAAACAGATTTGGCGGCCTATTTTGCCGCCGCTTTGGTGGAGCATTTGCAAGCGCGCGGCTGGCGAGTCATAGCCGCCGAGCGCGCCTTCGCCGACCCGGTGGCCAACCCCTTGCAGCATTTGGGCTTTGGTGCCAACCACTATTGGCCGGCTGTTACCGGCATGCCGGATACCCGTACGGCCTACCCACGCGTGCTGGGCAGCCGCAAGGCGGAATTGGATCAATGGCTTCAGGCGCAGATGCCTGAATTGTTGCAATAAATTTTGTCGCTCTAAATAGATGAGGTGATATGCGTAATTTTCGACTCTGGCCGCTGGCGCTGTTATTAACCACATTGAGTTCACTCAGTGTGGCGCAGCAAAAATCGGCCATTTTTAAAAACGGCTTTGAGGGTGAAGCAGAAAACCAAAAGTGGTTCATTGTTTACGGCGCCAACTTTGTGGCCGAGCAGGTGCGCAGCGGTAAGGGTGCGTTGCTGGCGCTGGAGGGCGAGGCATCGCTGCGCACCCGCACAGCTTTGAGTGAGCAGGGTACCTTGGAGTTGTGGGTTAAGCCGGAAAGCCCGGCCACCCAGTACAAAATCAATGTGCTGGTGTCTTCCCAGCTCAACAGCGACAGCGGCTGGGTGCAGGTGGGGCAAATCCAGGGTGGCCAGGAAACTAGCGACTATTACGCCAAACGCATTTCCATCGACGATCCGGGCAAGAAATTTCTGCGCCTGGACATCACCACCAGCAATGGCCGTATTTGGCTCGACGACCTGCGGGTAGAAAAAATTCTGCTCGACACTGCCTTGCAAAAAAACCAGCAAAAAGTGATCAGCGAAGTGCTCGACAAATTGCGCGCCGATAAAGATTACCAGGTACAGGCCGATGCCCTGCGCACCCTGGGTAAAAACTACGCCGCGCAAATTGATGTGCAACGCCAGTACCTGGAATATGCCAATGGTATTTATTCCAGCGTAACCCTGGTGCTGGCCACCTCCGAGCGCAGCAAAATGGCCAATCCGCTTGCCTATCAAACGTTTAAACAGGTGGTGGAGGATGTGCGCCTGGTGGCATCGCCGCTGCAATCGGCGCGTATGGATTCACTGCTGCGCCCCCTGGGTGACATCACCACCGCCACCCTGAATGTAATGACCCAGGGCGCTTTTGGCGCTTTTGCCGAGCCCTTCAAAACCATAGTGGCGACTGCCTTTGACCGCGGCTCCTATGAAAATGCCGGCATCAACCGCAAGGCGCGCAAGTTTGCCGAGCAAAATGGCTTGAAAACCTTTTTGCGCGCCGAAGGTTTTTTAACCGAAATTGAAAAAGAGCTAAACACCGTAGCCCAATTGGATAAGGATTTGCTCGATATCCAGCGCGAGCTGGATAAATACCGCAAAGACCTGGACAAGCACTTAAAGGAATCGCTAATTGCCGGTGGCATGGGGCGCGGCCAGGAAAATTACAACCGGGTGCTGAGCAAAGACGAAGCCACGCGCAATGCGGCGCTGCAGGAAATTACCAATTATTTTTTAATGCAAGCGGAAAGCTACCAAAACCACTCCAGCTCCAACACCCAGTTTTTGCAATTTATGATGAAGGCCACCAGCACCATGGAAGAGTCGCAGGTGTTTAAGGAACGTTTTAACCAAATCGCCTCTTCGGTAATTACCTTTTACGACAAATTCGACCGCTCCATCGCCGCCGACCAAAACCCCTTTACCGACGATAAGGACCGCAAAGTCTGGGAGGCCCGCGCGGTAAAAGTGCGCGCCTATATCCAGGATTCCAAAGCGGCTTTTGCCAAGGCTTATATGTGATTGTTGTGGCCAGGCAGTACGCTTTCCTGAATGCGCAGCCACGAATAAAAAAGCCCCCGCTAGCGGGGGCAAACAGAGGAAATTAACCCGGCATGGCCGGGTTAATTATTTGGCGCAAGCCTTACTGCGTTTACACCAAAATCAAGCCACGCTTTTTTGCGCATCAGCTTTTTTTTCGCCAGCTTTCTCTGCGCGCTTGGCACTAATGGGCTCCACTTTTTTTTGCTTCTCGTAAAGGAAACGCAACACCGCCGAGCGGTAGTGGTTGTATTGTGGGTCGTCGGCCAGTTCCAAACGGTTGCGCGGCCGCGCCAGCTCCACGTCGAGGATTTCCCCTACAGTGGCCGCCGGGCCATTGGTCATCATCACAATGCGGTCAGACAGCAGCACCGCCTCATCCACATCGTGGGTAATCATAATCACGGTGTTGCCCAGCTCGTTTTGAATTTCCATCAGCGAATCCTGCAGGTGCGCGCGGGTCAGTGCATCCAGGGCGCCAAAGGGTTCGTCCATCAGCAATACCTGCGGCTCCATCGCCAGGGCGCGGGCAATACCTACCCGCTGCTTCATGCCACCGGAAATTTCGTCGGGGCGTTTGTGCATGGCGTGGGTCATGTGCACCAGCTCCAGGTTGTGCTCAATCCACTCGCGCATTTCGGCTTTGGTTTTTTTGCCTTTAAAAACGCGCTTCACGCCCAGCTCAACGTTTTCATAGGCGGTTAACCAGGGCAGCAGCGAATGGTTTTGAAACACCACCGCGCGCTCTGGCCCAGGTTCGTTTACTTCACGGCCGTTCAATACCACACCGCCGGTGGTGGCCTGGTACAAACCAGCCACAATATTCAGCACCGTGGATTTGCCGCAGCCGGAGTGGCCAATCAGCGATACAAATTCGCCTTTTTTAATTTTCAAACTAACGTTTTGCAATGCACAAAAAGGGCCTTTGGGGGTGGGGAATTCAATGCCCACCTGGCTGAGTTCAAGGTGAATTTGGCTCATGGTGTTTTCCTCTGTGATATTTCAAATAATGAACAACGATTAACGCACAGTAATTAACGCACTACGGCAGATTTGTCCCAGTTGACATAGGTTTGAATCATC
>CAMLRI010000407.1 GCA_946482385.1 uncultured Cellvibrio sp. | reverse complement strand
GTGCCCTTGCGGAGCGTATGAAGTTCTCCTCCATGCTTATCTTCAGTGCTCTCTGGTTGTTTGGGGTTTATATCCCTGTTTGTCACTGGGTGTGGGCGGGTAGCGGCTGGTTGTTTGAAATGGGCCTGCTCGATTTTGCCGGTGGTGTAGTGGTGCATATTACGGCAGGTGTGGCTGCCCTGGTGGCTGCCCTGGTGCTGGGTAAGCGCACTGGCTTTCCAACTACCCCCATGCCGCCTCATAACCTGACTATGACCGTAACGGGTGCCGGTATGCTGTGGGTGGGCTGGTTCGGTTTTAATGCCGGCAGTGCCCTGGCAGCCAATGGCAATGCGGCTATGGCGATGCTGGTAACCCATATTTCGGCGGCAGCCGGCTCCCTGGCCTGGATGACGATTGAATGGATTCGCTTCAAGAAGCCCAGCGTGCTGGGCATAGTGACCGGTATGGTGGCTGGCTTGGGTACCATCACCCCGGCGTCGGGCTACGTTGGCCCAGGCGGTGCGCTGGTGATTGGCCTGTGT
This sequence comes from uncultured Cellvibrio sp., assembly GCA_946482385.1. Next base: position 2,450 of record CAMLRI010000407.1, on the reverse strand, counting down.
TCCGGTGTGGTTTGTTTTGTGATGACACAAATGGTCAAGCGCGTGTGGAAGATAGATGACTCCCTGGATGTGTTCCCGGTACATGGCGTTGGCGGTGTATTGGGTACGTTGCTGGCTGGTGTGTTTGCCGCTGCTGGCCTGGGGGCATTTAGTGGCCAGGGCCTGGCGGAAGGCGTGAGTATGGGACAACAAATCCTGGTGCAGTTGATCGGTATTGTGGTGGTTTTTGTCTACACCGCCCTGGTGACCTACTTGTTGTTAAAGCTGACAGGCCTGTTCACCGATGGTCTGCGTGTCAGCAAAGACGAGGAAACCATAGGTTTGGATTTGAGCCTGCACGAGGAGGATGGCTATAAGCTGTAACAGCCAATCCCTGATTTAACACAAGGCCCGCATCTACCTCAGATGCGGGCCTTGTTGTTTTGGTGGCTGTGTTTTAAGTGTCTGGGGGGGATAACTTGTGTCGCCCAATTAATGCACTAGGGTTAAAGCTATTGGTTTGTCCTGCTGATTATTTATGAGCAATCTTTTTTTAATTATCGTTTGTCTGGTGTTGGGCTTGCTGTTCCAGCGCCTCAAGGCATTTCCCGACAATGCTTCTGTGTCGTTAAACACCTATGTCATCTATGTCGCCTTGCCGGCTTTAATCCTCTACCAAATACCTCGCCTCACCCTGGATATCCACCTGTTGCTGCCCGTGGCCGCTGCCTGGGTGGTAATGCTGTTTGCCGCTGTGCTCACCTTTTACACCGCGCGTTGGCGCGCTTGGCCGCCAGAGGTGACTGGCGTCATGCTGCTGGTGGTGACCCTTGGCAATAGCGGTTTTGTCGGTATTCCCCTGATAGAGGCGCATCTGGGCGAGGCTGCTATTCCCTATGCAATCCTGTACGACCAGCTGGGGACTTTTATAGCGCTTAATACCTTTGGTATAGCGGTGGCCAAGTACTATTCGGGGCAGGGCCAGGATTGGCGCAAGCTCGGGCCAGCGCTCTTGTCGTTTCCGCCATTTGTGGCGCTGTTGCTGGCTTTGGCTTGCCGGGCGCTGGTTTATCCGGTCTGGTTGGAGGGGGTCTTGGCGCGTTTGGCGGACACCCTGGTGCCCGTGGTTATGCTGGCCGTGGGGTTGCAGTGGCGCCTGACGCTGGAGCCGCGCTATCGCGAACCGCTGGCGCTGGGGTTGGTGTACATATTGGTGCTGACACCGCTGTTCGCGCTTTTGTTATTGCGCCTGCTGGGTATTCGTGGCCTGGTGGCAGAGGTCATAGTGCTGGAGGCGGCCATGCCGGCGATGATCTCGGCGGGGGTATTGGCCATAGCCCATAACCTGGCGCCACGCCTAGCCTCGGCCCTGGTTGGTTACAGTTTGATGTTATCCCTGGTGTCAGTATGGATATGGCATGGGCTATTACCTGCTTTGGATGGCTAAAGAGATAAAACCTATGGTTGATGAAATCGCGCCAGTACCAGTGCCGCTGCTGCAGGAATCCCTGGGGTTGGCGGGTGTTTATGGGCGCCGCATGGCGGCCTATGGCGATGCTGCGCCGGTGGTAGTGGCGACGGCCCTTTACGCCACCGATGGCCGCTTACTGCTACAGGCAGGTGTGCCTTTTAATACCGCTGTGCAGCAAAACTTGGGTGCTTTGGCGGTATGGCCTGCAGCCACCCAGCTGTTGGGCATTCCCAGCCCTTTGAGTGGTGCAGCCTTGCAGGCGGATTTGGTAGCCGCAGTAGAGGGTGATAGTTTTTTTTGGGCGTTGGATGAGCAGCGGCAGCTATTGGCGCAGCTGGAAAACTACAGCAGCCTGTTAGCGCAGCACGGCCTGTTGCAGCAGCATTTAACCCTGATGGCGGCGCAAGAGCCGGCACTTTATCGCCACAGCCTGCGAACGGCGCTGTTGTTGATTTTGTTGGCCGATGAAATGCGCTTGCCGCCATCGGATAAGCAAAACCTGTTTTGGGCGGCGCTTTATCACGATATAGGCATGCTTTATGTCGCCCCTGAGGTGCTGCACAAAACCAGTCTCCTGACCTTGCCCGAATGGGCGCAGATACAGTCCCATGTTGCTGTGGCCGGGTTGTTGCTGGGGTTGGTGGCTGGTTTGCCGGAGCCGATATGCCTGGCGGTGGCGGAACACCACGAGCGTGGCGATGGTACAGGTTATCCCGCTGCCAGGTTGGAAGGGGAGCTAAGTCTTGAGGGGCAGCTTTTGGCCCTGGCGGATAGCGTGGTGGCGATTTATGCCAACCGCCTGGAGCCCCATGGCCGCCCCTGGCGCGACGTATTGCCGATTATCGAGCTCTCCGGGCGCGAATACTTGCCGCGCGCCCTGGCGCTGCTGGTTGCACTGGTGCGGCGCAGCGATTTGCCCCGCGCCGGGGTGGTGGGTGAGGCGCTGGGGCGGGAATTTGCCTTGCAGCTCGGTCAGCGCAGCCAGCGTCTGCAGGCCTGG
>CAMLRI010000406.1 GCA_946482385.1 uncultured Cellvibrio sp. | reverse complement strand
GCATTTTTTATGTCTGCATTTTTTAGGGCAGCTTAACGCCCGAAAAAATTACAAATCGGTAATGGGCTTGTACTTGGGCACCAGCATACGCATTACCGCCCAGGCGATCAGGTAAGCGGTGGCGCAGATGGCAAACATAATGGTGTAGCCCATAGTGACATTGCCGGCTTTTTCAAAAAAGTCGAACAAGCCGCCGCCCAATTTGTTGAGCAATACCCCACCCATGCCACCGGCAAAACCGCCAATTCCCACTACCGAACCTACGGCTTTTTTGGGGAACATATCCGACACTGTGGTGAAAATATTAGCCGACCAGGCTTGGTGAGCCGATGCACCCACCGCGATCAACAAAATGGGAATCCACACCGAGATATGGCCCAAAGGCTGAGCCAAAAGTACAACCAGGGGGAAAAGCGCAATCACCAACATAGCGGTGCGGCGCGCATTAAATGCATCCATACCCTTTTTAATAAAGTAGCTGGGGAAGGCGCCGCCGCCGATACTGCCAAACATGGTGAGGGTGTAAATCAGGGCGATAGGCAGGGCAATTTCGGTTTTTTCCATGCCGTGCTGGGCGCTGAGGTAAATGGGCAACCAGAACAGGAAGAACCACCAAACGCCATCGGTCATGAACTTACCAAAGGCAAAGGCCCAGGTTTGCTTGTAGCTGAGCAGGCGCAGCCAGGAGGTTTTAACTTCTTCATCAACCGCTTCAACGGCTTCCACATCGGAATTGATATAAGCGCGCTCGGCATCGCTCAGGCGTTTTTGTTCGCTCGGCTTGTCGTACCACACCCACCAAAAGCCAATCCACACAAAGCCGATAATCCCCACCACAATAAACGCCCACTGCCAGCCCCACATCACACCTATAACAGGCACAGTCAGGGGTGCGAGTATGGCACCTACGTTGGCGCCGGAATTAAAAATACCTGTGGCAAAGGAGCGCTCTTTTTTCGGGAAGTATTCGGCAGTGGCTTTAATTGCCGCCGGGAAGTTACCCGCCTCACCAAAGGCCAATACGGCGCGGGCAATCATAAACCCCGCCACGGAATAAGCTGTGATGGCGGCAGCGCCGTTAACTGTGCCGTTGGTCTGGTCGATATCGGCCAAGCCAATCCAGCTCAGCAGTGTGTAAAAGGCAGCACCCATGTCGTAGGCAAAAGCGTGAATAGCAGCGCCCAAAGACCAGACCGCAATGGCAATGATATAACCGTTTTTGGTGCCGAATTTATCGATAAAGCGGCCGGCAAACACCATGGAGATGGCGTAGACAAAGGTGAAAAGCGCGGTGATATTGCCGTAGTCGTTGTTGTTCCAACTGTAGAGCTGCATCAGCTCGGGGGATAACAAACTGAGGACTTGGCGATCGAGATAGTTAACCGTGGTGGCAAAAAACAACAGACCGCAAATGGTCCACCGATAGTTACCAACAGATTGCTGGACATGGGCTTGCTGGTTCATAGGCTCACTTCTTTATAATTTTCAATACAACATTGAAGTAACAATAGCGCAACGGGAATATAACGCTAAAGATTATGTACTGACCTATTTACCAATGATTGCCGCGCATTTACCGCAGGAGGCTGTTACCACAAAGGAATCAGCCCAAGGATTTACAATGCAGAACCTGATTTATCTAAAGGGTTAGCCAAAGACATCAGGCATTATCGTTTTGTTTTGTAGGGTTTTGCTTTATAGGCTGAGGAAGTTACCATGTTTCGCCCCCAGCCGACAACCGCAGACACACCTGCGCCCTTGCCGTAAACCCTTGCAGGAAAGCCATGAGTTATAGCTATTTCCCCCTGGAACCCTTGCTACCAGCGATCGCAGCGGGGCAATTGATCCTCACCGCCAACAACCGCTTGCGCAATCACCTTTTACGCGCCTTTACACAACAAAGTGAAGCCGATGCACAACACAGCGGAATTGATGCAAGGGCAAACCCAGCCAAACCCAGCCCCAGGGTGATGACCCTGAACCAGTGGTTTGCGCAGCAGTGGGAGCAATTGCAATGGGCGGCCTGGCCAGGAGCGGATGAAGCCGTGATCAGCAACCTGCAACGGCAGCACCTGTGGCAAACGATTATCCAAGGCTCGTCCCTAACCAGCAATTTGCTGCAACCCGGCCCACTGGCGCAATCTGCCGATGCAGCGCTGCGCAGTTTGGAGCTGTGGCAACTGGCGGATGAAGATGTGCGCAATGCCGAACCCTGGCTGGGCAGTATTACCAACCAGCCCCTTAGCAACAGCCAAAGCTTTTTGGTGTGGCTGGGCGAGTTCCGCGCACACTTAAGCCAGCTTTCCATGATTACCCAGGAAACGGCGATAAGCCGTTTGATAAAGGCGCTGGGCCAGGCGGCGCTGCCCCAGGAGCCGGTGATTTGGCTGCTGGGTTTTGATGACCTCCCCCCGCTGCACCAGGCCTTGGTAGGCTCTGCCGCCAGGGAATATCACCAGCTTCCCCACCCGGGCCTGGGCACTAGCCAGGTAGTGCGCACCCAGTGCGCTACCGGCGAACAGGAAATGCTGGCCGCCGCGCGCTGGGCACAGGCCAAGCTGGAGGCCAACCCCCAGGCGATGATCGGCATTATTGTGCCCAACCTGGGCCAGTGCCGCGCCCAGCTGGAGCGCGCCTTTACCAGTGTGTTTGAACCCCTGGCGGCGCTGCCGGAGCAACCCCGTTTTACCCTGCCGTTTAACTTTTCCGCCGGCACGCCCCTGGGCGCCTGCCCGTTAATCGCCGCCAGCCTGGAGTTGTTGCGCCTCTACCAAAGCCATTGGCCGCTGGAGGATATTTGCCAGCTGTTGCTATCGCCCTTTTGGGGAAAGATGGAAGAGGAGCTGCTGATCCGCAGCCAGCTGGTGGAGAAGCTGCGCAGCCTGGGGCGCTTTGAGATCAGTGCCGGCGATTTGCGCTATTGGGCGGAGAAGATTGCACAAAACCTTCGCAGCCTAACAGCAGATAATACCGGGGCGGCTTCCGG
>CAMLRI010000405.1 GCA_946482385.1 uncultured Cellvibrio sp. | reverse complement strand
GGGTGATACGGAATACGATATGGAAATGGCGAAGCGTATTCACATGCCGCGTATCGCGGTTAGTTATGGTGCCCACCACCCGGATCGTTTGCGCGCCTATCAGCCGGAGCTGTGCCTGGATTATTTCCCCCAGTTGCTGGAGTGGGAATCGCTCAAAGCTTAATTGAGCAGCGGGTCTATCCCTTCATTATTAAGCATGCGGATAAGCGCAATTAGAGGTAGCCCCACCAGGGTGTTGGGGTCTTCCCCCTGCATAGCGCTAAACAGGCTGATGCCCAGTCCTTCGGATTTAAAGCTGCCGGCGCAATCATAGGGTTGTTCTAGCTCCAGATAGCGGGTGATTTGTCGGTCGGTTAAAGGGCGAAAGGTAACACTGTAGGTTTCCAGGCTTAGCTGATGGCGGTTTTGCTCGGGATTGAGCAGGCATAGGCCGGTATAAAAAGTGACCGTCTTTCCTTGGCATTGGCGCAATTGATCAAAAGCGCGGGCAAAATTACCTGGTTTGCCAAGGGGTTGGCCGTCCAGGCTGGCGAGTTGATCTGAGCCGATGATCAGGTGTTGGGGGAATGTCTCAGCCAGTGCCTGGGCTTTGGTCAGGGCGAGCCGCTGGACAAGGGTTTTGATTGGCTCGTTGGGGTATTGGTCTTCATCTATATTGGGCGCTGCTGTTTCAAAGTGGAGCCCCAGTTTTCTCAGCAGCCCCTGGCGATAACTGGAACTGGATGCCAAGAGGATATTTTTCATAACAAGCAGGCCTTTAGGTGGGTGGAATAGGGTGCGACCCCCAGATAGAGGGGGAATTTTATCGTCAAACCACTAAATAGCACCTTTTTCCTTGTTTTTAATCGAGTTTTTCTTTGACAGATCAAGGGCACATCCCTATGATTGCGCGCTTATGTTAAAGCCCCCATCTCAAAAACCATTTCCACGCCATGGCGACCCTCGAAAGTTCGCTCAGCAGGGAATAACACTGGAAGGAAAAATACTGCTTGCGGATATGCCAAGATTGGCGGATGCCGTGCAGGATACCTCCGGTAATATTCAGGTGGATTTGCAGTTTGCGATCAATGAAGAGGGTAAGCGGGTTGTTACTGGTAAGGCTTATGGCGATGTCACCCTGGTGTGCCAACGCTGTTTGGAGCCAGTAGTGCAGCCGCTAGAGTGTGATATTTCACTGGCTATAGTGTGGGACGAAGATGCAGCCAAAGCGCTGCCTCAATATCTCGACCCCTGGATAGTTGGAGAAGGTGCGGCAGATTTTTACGAGATGATCGAAGAAGAACTGCTGCTGAGTTTACCTGCTGTGGCTTACCATTCTGAGCCTTGCGTTGATAGCAAGCTCTATTCCAGTGGTAAGCCAGTTGAGGTAAAAGAAACGAAAAACCCTTTTAAAGTGCTGGAGCAACTTAAGAGCTCGCCGAAATAACGAGGCGCCTCGGTTCCAGTAAATATGTAAATAGGAGCAAACCATGGCTGTTCAACAAAACAAAAAATCCCGTTCCAAGCGTGACATGCGTCGTTCACACGATGCACTGACTGGCCCAACCCTGTCAGTGGATTCCACCAGTGGTGAGAAGCACATGCGTCACCATGTTACTGCAGACGGTTTTTACCGTGGCCGTAAAGTAATCAACAAAGGCAGCGACGAGTAAGTCGGCTGCACGACGAGTAACACTTGTCGGCAATCATTCGAATAGCGGTAGACGCTATGAGCGGGGACTTAGGTCCCCGCGTTGCTATTGGCGCCGCACAAAATTTTTTGCATCTGCATCCGGCTGTTGAGCTCACCCTGGTGGGCGATGAATCCCAGCTAAAACAGTATTTCCCGCGCGATCCAGATCCCCGTTTGCACTTTGTGCATGCCCCTGATGCAGTATCTATGGCAGATGACCCACTTTGGGCGTTGCGCCACAAAAAAAATTCTTCCATGTGGAAAGCCTTGGATTTGTTGCGTACAGATTTGGCTGATGCCTGTGTGAGTGCTGGTAATACGGGTGCGCTTCTGGCGATGGCCAAATACCAAATTAAAACCCTGCCAGGAATAGAGCGCCCTGCGATTTGTAAATCCATGCCGGTGCACTCAGGTGCAACCTATTTGCTGGACTTGGGGGCTAATATTGATGTGGCTCCCGAGCTGCTGTGCCAGTTTGCTGCTATGGGGGCGGCCCTGGCTAAGGCATCGGGAGTGGTACAGCCGCGAGTGTCGTTGCTGAATATAGGTTCCGAATCGCATAAGGGTACCGCGGTATTGCAAAAAACACAGGCCTTATTGCTGCAGCAACAAGGCTTTGTTTACCAGGGGTTTATTGAGGCTAATCGTATTTTTAGCGGCGATGTCGATGTCATAGTAACTGATGGTTTTAGCGGCAATATAGCGCTCAAGGCCAGCGAAGGTGTGGCGCAATTTATTGCCGATAAAATCACCTTGGAATTTAAGCGTCATTTTTTTGCGCGTGTTATGGCTTTGTTGGCTTGGCCGATTGTGCGGCGTTTGCGTAGGCAATTGAATCCGGCGCTGTATAATGGTGCAAGCTTTTTAGGTTTGCGAAAGACGGTAATTAAAAGTCACGGCAATGCCAATGAGCAGGCCTTTATTCATGCTTTGGAAGTCGCCTTGCAGCAAACGCGAGAGCGGGTTCCCGAGCGTATTCTTGAGCAAATTTCTCTTCATCCATTTCAGTAAAAGTAATTCATTATGACAACACAATCTCTCGCTTTTGTATTTCCTGGCCAAGGCTCGCAAAAAATTGGCATGCTCGCCGACTTGGCGGCTGAGTACCCTGTTGTTCAGGCTACCTTTGCTGAGGCATCAGAAGTCTTGGGCTATGATTTGTGGGCCTTGGTGCAAACAGGTCAGCAGGAAGAAATTAATTTAACCGAGCGCACCCAGCCTTTGTTGTTAACTGCCAGTGTGGCGGTATGGCGTGCTTGGAATGAAAAAGGCGGTGCGCAGCCTGCCTTAATGGCTGGTCACAGCCTGGGTGAGTGGTC
>CAMLRI010000404.1 GCA_946482385.1 uncultured Cellvibrio sp. | reverse complement strand
TCGTTTTTATCGCGCACCACTTCCATCTCGTACTCTTTCCAGCCGAGCAGGGATTCGTCGATCAGCAATTCATTGGTGGGCGATAAATCCAAACCGCGAGTACAAATTTCTTCGAATTCGTCCCAGTTGTAGGCAATACCGCCACCAGAGCCGCCCATGGTGAATGACGGGCGGATAATACAGGGGAAGCCGAACTCTTTTGGCGCTTCACGCGCCTCTTCCAAACTGTGAACGATTTTCGCACGCGCGCAGGAAAGACCAATGCGCTTCATCGCCTGGTCGAACAGGTTGCGGTCTTCCGCCATGTTGATGGCTTCTTCTTTGGCGCCAATCAATTCCACATTGTATTTTTCCAGCACACCGTTTTTCGCCAGCGCCAAAGCGCAGTTCAAAGCGGTTTGGCCACCCATGGTGGGCAGGATCACATCGGGGCGCTCTTTTTCGATGATCTTGGCCACGGTTTGCCACTCAATCGGCTCGATGTAAGTGGCATCGGCCATGGCCGGGTCGGTCATGATGGTGGCTGGATTGGAGTTCACCAGGATGACGCGGTAACCCTCTTCTCGCAGTGCTTTACAGGCTTGGGCGCCAGAGTAGTCGAACTCACAGGCCTGGCCGATCACAATCGGGCCAGCGCCGAGAATCAAAATACTGTTTATGTCGGTACGTTTTGGCATGTCGGCTCCGGTTAAGACTTGCGGGCTTGCATCAATTCAATGAAGTGATCGAACAGGACATCGGCTTCATGGGGGCCAGGGCTGGCTTCCGGGTGTCCCTGGAAGCTGAATGCCGGCTTGTCAGTGCGATGTATGCCCTGCAGAGAACCATCAAACAGGGACTTGTGGGTAGCTTTGAGGTTGGCTGGCAAGCTCGATTCTTCTACCGCAAAACCGTGGTTTTGGGCAGTGATCATGACGCGCTTGGTATCCAGATCCTGCACCGGGTGGTTGCCGCCGTGGTGGCCGAACTTCATCTTGATAGTTTTGGCACCCGATGCCAGGGCCAAGAGTTGGTGCCCCAGGCAGATGCCGAATACCGGAATATCGGTTTCCAGGAAGGTTTTGATCGCCTCAATGGCGTAGCTGCAGGGCTCAGGGTCGCCAGGGCCATTGGAGAGGAAGATACCATCGGGATTCATGGCCAACACCTCGGCGGCGCTGGTTTTGGCCGGCACTACGGTCAGGTCGCAGCCGCGATCCGCCAGCATGCGCAATATGTTGCGCTTCACACCAAAGTCATAGGCAACCACTTTAAAGGGCTTGGCACCTGCCAATACCTTGTGGCCTTCGCCCAGGGTCCAGCTACTTTCATTCCACTGGTAGGCCTGGCTAACGGTAACTTCTTTGGCCAGATCCAGGCCTTTCAGGCCGCCAAAGGCTTTGGCGGCAGCCAGGGCTTTAGCCTCGTCGACCTCATCGCCAGCCATCAGGCAGCCATTTTGCGCACCCTTGTCGCGCAGGATACGGGTCAAGCGGCGGGTATCTATGTCGGCAATGCCTATTACATTGCGCGCCTTCAGGTAGTCGGAGAGGCATTCCTGATTGCGGAAGTTGCTTGCCAGCAGTGGCAGGTCGCGGATCACCAGGCCGGTGGCCCAGATTTTTTCACACTCTTCGTCTTCCGCATTGGTGCCCACATTGCCGATATGGGGGTAAGTGAGGGTAACGATTTGCTGGGCGTATGAGGGGTCGGTAAGGATTTCCTGGTAACCGGTGATGGAGGTATTGAACACCACCTCGCCAACGGATAAACCCTCGGCACCTATTGCGATGCCACGAAACACACTACCGTCAGCAAGAACCAAAATGGCCTTCTTCGGGGCAGGAAGGGATTCCTGAGTAGTCAAAACAACCTCCTGAGCTGGTTGGGTTTTGGCTTTGAGAACACCGGAAGGCAAAACGCCCCCTGGATACCCTTTGAGCAAGCTTGATAATCAGGGTTCGCACAAGGCCGCAGCGCAGGTTTCACTTTCTTCGGGCTCAACAAGGCAATCGCACTGACACGGGAAAGGTGGGCGGCGCGATAAGTTATTGAGTTAAAAGGCAAATTTAGTCTGGCTACGGAACGTTTGGTTGTAAAAAAGCGAGATGAAACCCAAATCTCATCTCGCTTTTTATGTTCTTGTGCGAACCTGTTTGTATTTTTTATGCAACCTGGCCTGTGGCTGGGCGCAATCTGGCTGCGAATTCTACGGGACTGATTCCCCGCTGTCCACGACAATCTGCCCAAGCCCAGGGCAGTGGCCGACCCCGGGTTAGCCCTTGCGGAGCACTTTTGTTACGACCATAACCAATGCCAGCACCAGGGCGCCAATTACTACCCCCGCCAAGCCATTCAAAACCGACGCGGTCAACCAACCCACAGGTTCAGTCGCCTGCGCCGCTTGCTCTATGGCATGGTGAACCGGGGCAATACTGTGGGTGACTATGCCGCCGCCCACCATAAACATGGCGGCGGTGCCGAGGATGGATAAAAACTTCATCAACTTGGGCGCCAGGGCCAGCAGGCCACGGCCCAGTGCGCGGGCCAGTGCCGCCGGTTTTTGGCTGAGGTAGAGGCCCATATCGTCCAGCTTGACGATCAGCGCCACCAAGCCGTAAACGCCGATAGTCATCAACACCGCGATACTCACCACTACGGCCGCCTGCTTGGCAAAGGTGGCTGCCGCCACCGAACCCAGGGCGATGACAATAATTTCTGCCGAGAGGATAAAGTCGGTGCGCACGGCGCCTTTAATTTTCTCCCGCTCGAAGGTGACCATATCCACTTCGGGATTGGCCACTGCCTCGATCAGCGCCTGGTGCTGGGCTTTATCTTCCTGGGGGGAATGAAAAAATTTGTGCGCAAGTTTTTCGCAGCCTTCAAAACACAGGAAGGCGCCGCCGATCATCAACAGGGGCACTATCAGCCAGGGCACAAAAGCGCTGATCAGCAGCGCTGCCGGCACCAGGATCAATTTATTGACCGCTGACCCTTTGGCCACCGCCCATACCACC
>CAMLRI010000403.1 GCA_946482385.1 uncultured Cellvibrio sp. | reverse complement strand
GTGGCCGAGCAGTTCCTGCACCAGGCGCAAATCGCCGCTGGATTCCAGCATGTGGCTGGCGAAGGAATGGCGCAGCATGTGCGGGTGCACCGGGTTATCCATGCCCTGTTGCAGGCTTAATTGCTGCAAACGCAATTGCACCGCGCGGTGGCTGATGCGGGTGCCGCGCTGGGAAACAAATAGCGCCGGCTCACTGGCCGATACATATTGCTCGCGCAGCGGCAGCCAGTTTTTTAAAGCCGCCAGGGCTTCCGACCCCACCGGCAAGTTGCGCATTTTGCTGCCCTTGCCCAGCACTGTAACCATGGCATCGCCCCAATCTATATCGCCCAGATTAAGGCCGACCACCTCAGCCAAACGCAACCCCGATGAATAGATTAATTCCAGCAGGGCGCGGTCGCGGCGCTGTAAAAAATCATCGCCTTCCACCTGCACAAATTGCGCGGTTTGATCCACATCGAGGGTTTTGGGCAATTTTTTTGCCGACTTGGGTGCGGCTATGCCTTCGGCGGGATTGTGGCTGAGCCAATGGTGTTTGATGGCGTAATTAAAAAAGCCGCGCAGCGACGACAACCAGCGCTGCAAACTTTTGCCGCCCAGGCCAGTGCGGTGCAAATTGGCTACCGCCATGCGCACCGCGCGGGCATCTACCTGGGCTAAATCGCCAATGCCCGCTTGCTGGCAATAGCGCTGGAATTTTTCCAAATCCCGCGCGTAGTTGCTTTGGGTGTGGGGTGAAAATTGCTTCTCGCTGCGCATGTAAGTGTAAAAGGCAGCCAGCTCGGTGGAAAAAGGCAATACAGTTTCAGCCACTGCGCCTCCCGCTATAAAAAATTAACGCGGCAAATATTTAGGCAAGATGCGGTTGAGCACTTCGGCGATATAACTCAGGAACAAGGTGCCCATGCTGGAGCGATAGTACTGCGGGTCGCGGTTGCCTATGGCGAGCAGGCCAAAGGCGCTGCCGTGCATCAGCGGCACTGTGGCGACCGAGCCGATTTCTTTGGCTTTGTCGCCGAAGATAAATTCCAAATCCGCTGCGCCCAGGGTGCCGCAACTGGCGCGGTTGTTTTTAATTAGCGCCGCCAAATGCTCGCGCGCTTCCGCCATACTAATTACCCGCGCCTGGCTGCTGGGCACCTTGTCGGCATTGCCAAATAAAATCACGCTGGTGAAGTGGATGCCGAAGTCTTTGTCGAAACTGAAATGGAGCGCGTCTATCACATCGCCCATGTCCTGGCCTTCCAGCAGGCTGAGCACCAGGCGCTTGGTTTTATCGAAGAGCTTGTCGTTGTCGCGGGCGTTGTCGAGCAGTTTGCTCAGGCGGTGGCGCATGTCGATATTGCGCTCGCGCAGTATGGCAACCTGGCGCTCCACCAGGGAAACCGCGCTGCCACTTTCGTGGGGCAGGCTCAGCTCCGCCAGCAGTTCCGGGTGCTGCACAAAAAATTCCGGGTTGGCCTGCAAGTAGGCAGCAACCTGTTCGGGTTCCAGTGGGTCGGCCAGGGTGGGGAGTTTGTGATCAGTCATAAAAGGTACTTATTGTTTTTAGACGCCGGTTAGAGTTTGGTTTGGCCGTGGAATACGGTCACCGCCGGGCCAGTCATGATGACCGGCTGGCCTTCGCCCGCCCAGCGGATGGTAAGGCTGCCACCGGGTAAATTCACTTTCACAGTTTCGTTGAGCAGGCCGCGCAAACGGCCGCTCACCACCGCGGCACAAGCGCCTGTACCGCAGGCCAGGGTTTCCCCCGCACCGCGCTCGTACACCCGCAGCTTGACCTCATCGCGCGAGACAATTTGCAAAAAACCGGCGTTGACCCGCGCGGGAAAGCGAGGGTGGTTTTCCACCAGTGGCCCCAGCTGTGCTACGGGTGCGGTGTTCACATCATCCACCAGCATAACTGCGTGGGGGTTGCCCATGGATACCGCCGAAATGCTGCACTCCTGCCCCGCGACATCGAGCGGATAGGTGATGGCTTGCTGCTCGGCCACAAAGGGAATTTTTTCCGGCAGCAGGCGCGGCACGCCCATGTTGACACTGACCTGCTCGTCGTCCTGCACCCGCAGCTCGATAATGCCGCCGGCAGTTTCCACTTTGATAACACGCTTGCCGGTGAGGCGGCGCTCGCGCACAAACACGGCGAAGCAGCGCGCGCCATTGCCGCAGTTTTCCACTTCGCTGCCATCGCAATTAAAAATGCGGTAGCGGAAATCCACATTGGGCTGGCTGGGGACTTCCACCAGCAATACCTGGTCGCAACCTATGCCGAAATGGCGGTCGGCGAGCTGGCGAATTTTTTCCGGGGTGAGGCGCACACTCTGGCTGATCGCGTCGATCACCACAAAGTCGTTACCCAATCCATGCATTTTGCTAAAACGTATGCGCATCAAAAACTCCGCTTAATCCTGCTGTGTGTGCCAGCTATTTTTTACTCGGGCAATAGGGCTTCGCCGCGAATCATATCCTCGAAGGTTTCGCGCGCGCGCACCAGGTGCATCTGGTCGCCATCCACCATCACCTCGGCGGCGCGGCCGCGGGTGTTGTAGTTGGAGCTCATGCTAAAGCCATAGGCGCCGGCCGACATCACCGCCAGCAAATCCCCCGGCTCCAGGGCCAGGTCGCGGTCTTTACCGAGGAAATCGCCGGTTTCGCAAATGGGGCCAACCAGATCCCACTTTTGCGGCGCAGCGGCGCGGGGCTTGAGCGGGCGGATATCCTGCCAGGCCTGGTAGAGCGAGGGGCGGATATTGTCGTTCATGGCCGCATCTATCACCGCAAAGTTTTTGTGCTCGGTGGGCTTAAGGAACATCACCTGGGTGAGCAGCACGCCGGAGTTGGCGGAAATGGAGCGGCCCGGCTCGAACATCAGCGCCAAGGGGCGGTCGCCCAGTTTGGCCTTGATGGCGGCCATGTATTCCGCCACTGGCGGCGGGGTTTCATGGCGATAGGTAACGCCCAGGCCGCCGCCCAGGTCGAGGTGGGAAATTTGTATGCCCTG
>CAMLRI010000402.1 GCA_946482385.1 uncultured Cellvibrio sp. | reverse complement strand
TTAAAAGCGCAACTGCAAACTGAGGCAGAGCGCATCCAACTGGCGCAGCTTACCCTGCGCACCAATACCCAAATGCATCTTCAGCTCAAAGAAAAAATCGGCGCAATACGCGAGGAATTTTGGCCGCGCCTGCTGGAGTTGGCGGCGGACCACGAGCATGAGCAAACACGCAACCTCACCATTATTTTTATGGATCTCAAGGGCTTTTCCAAATGGTCGGCCGATGAATTATCGGAAAAGTTGTCGCTGTTTCGCGGCCTGGTAAAACCTATTCTCACCAAGTGGGGCGCCAGCCATCCCAATATGGAAGGCGATTCACTGCGTGTGACTTTTAAAAATGCCACGGCGGGTTTGTCCTGCGCCTGCATGATGCGCGCGGTGTTAATGGCCGCGGGATTTGAAATGCGCATCGGCGTAGAGCTGGGTGAAGTGTTGGTGGTACATAACGAAATAACCAATATCCCCGATTTGGAAGGTGTAGCCGTGAGCATGGCCGCACGTATGGAAGCCGCTGCGGAACCGGGTGAAGTTTTGGTGAGCCAGCGGGTGCGCCACTATGCCGAGCCCAGTGGCTTGTTTCGTTTTACGCCGCGCCAGGTATCGCTTACCAAAGCCATTGGCAGCATGGCCAAAGGCGGTTTGCTGGAGTGTTTTGCGGTTGATTTGCTGGGTAAAAATCTATAACCGGAGGCTATTGCTTGAATCAGATAATGACCTATGAATGTATGGGCTTTCACGAAAGCCTGCCCAAGGGCAAAGCCTCGGGCGATTTAACGGTGGATGCCAGCGCCGTGCGCTGTGTGGTTGCGGGGCAAGCGCTGCGGTTGCCTTTGCAGGGTTTGCAGGTGCATATGGGCGGTGCCAGCAATCGCCTGGTGTTTTTTTCCCATCCGCTGGTAAAAGGCTGGAGTTTTTACACCAGCGACCTGCGCATATTGCGCGATCCCCATTTACACAACCAGGCGGATATAGCGGCGCTGCTAAACAAAGCCAAACATAAACGCCTGGCGGGTTGGGGGTTGTTGGCAGGGGTGCTGCTGTTGGTGGTGGCAGTTCCGCTGTTGCTGGTGCTGCGCATGGATGTGTTGACAGGCATGCTCGCCAAACAAATACCGCCCAGTTGGGAGGAACAGTTGGGTGAATCCACTCTGGCGCAATATCAGCTGGGCAAAACCTTAATGCCGCAAGAGCAGGTAGAAAAATTGCTCAAACCGCTAACCTCGCCCTTGTTGGATGCCTTGGGCAGCAGCCAATACCAGTATCGTTTTTATATTGTGAACGATGGCAGCCTGAATGCCTTTGCGCTACCCGGCGGCCAAATTGTTATTCATTCGGCACTGATTGTGCGCGCCGATGCCGCCGAGGAATTGCTCGGTGTGCTCGCCCATGAAATTATCCATGTGGAAGCGCAACACGGTGTGCGCGGGGTAATGGGCACGGCGGGTATTTATTTGCTGGCCAGCGCTGTGCTGGGCGATATGAGCGGCTTAATGGCCACCCTGGGTGGTGCGGCGCCGCTCTTGCTTAACCAGAGTTACTCGCGCCGCTTTGAAACGGAATCGGATGTGAAAGGCCATGCGCTGTTGCTGAAGGCGCGCATCAACCCAACCGGCCTGGCCAGCTTTTTCGAAAAAATTATCGCTGAGGAAAAAAAGCAGTTGGCAAAAATTGCCGATGAGGAAAACCGCGAGCTGGTAAAAGACGCGCTGCAATTTTTGTCCACCCACCCCGCCAGCGAGGAGCGCATTGCCCAGCTGGCACAGTTAAGCGCCCAGGCAGGGCAGCAGGACTACCGCGATTTAACCGCGGAGTTTGCTCAGTTGCAGGCCGAGGTTAAACAATTTGTCACCGCTAGCGAAAACGAGGAAGGAGTAAATAATGAAAACTGAAATTAAAGGTGGCCAGGCATTTTCTTATTTGGAAGTGACCCTGGCTCCCGGCGAAACCCTGATCACCGAATCCGATGCTATGTCGACCATGGATGCGGCCTTGGATTTGCGAGCCAAATTCAACGGCGGCCTGATTAAGGGTTTGCTGCGCAAATACCTGGGCGGTGAATCGCTGTTTATCAACCACTTTACCAATAACACCAGCAGCGAAAGGCGTATGACTGTGGTGCAGGGCACGCCGGGTGAGGTGCGCCATGTGCAGCTGAAGGACGACACTTTTTATGTGCAGCCCAGCGCTTTTTTGGCTTGTACACCCGGGGTGACCCTGGGTTTGGAGTGGGCGGGCCTGGTGTCGTTTATCGCCCGCGAAGGTTTGTTCCGCTTGAAGTTAAGCGGCACCGGCGATGTGTTTTACGGCGCTTATGGCGCGCTGCTGGAGCGCGAGATCGACGGCGAGTACATAGTGGATACCAGCCACCTGGTGGCCTATGAGCCGGGTATTAAACTCAAACTGCAATTGGCGGGGGGGATTTTTTCCAGCCTGTTTGGCGGCGAGGGTTTGGTTACCCGGGTGGAAGGCAAAGGCAAAATTATTATTCAAACCCGCAGTATCACCGGCTTGGCCGGTTGGTTGAATCCCAAATTCTGGTAAGGAGCAGCGCCATGCACGTTGAGTTGATTAATCGCCCGGGCAATACCGCGGCCAAAATTACCCTGCAGCCGGGCGAACATTGCACGGCTGAGGCCGGCGCCATGATCGCCATGAGCGGCCATATGAATATCACCACCAGCACCCATAAAAAAAATGCCGGCGGTATTTTAAAAGCGGCCAAGCGCTTGCTGTCGGGCGAATCTTTTTTCCTTAACCATTTTGACCCCCAGGGCAAACCCGGCGAGGTTTGGTTGGGCACCAATCTGGCGGGCGATATGTTGTCGCTGGAACTGGACCGGGAAAATCTGGTGGTGCAGAGCGGCTCGTTTATCGCCTGCGATGAATCAGTTGAAATGGATATGGGTTGGCAGGGGTTTAAAACATTGTTTTCCGGCGAAAGCATGTTTTGGTTAAACCTGAAAGGGCCGGGCAAGGTGGTGCTTTCATCCTTTGGTGCTGTGTATCCCAT
>CAMLRI010000401.1 GCA_946482385.1 uncultured Cellvibrio sp. | reverse complement strand
GCTTCGTCGCTGGTGGGGCGCAGTGTGAGTGTGGAAACCGATAAAAGTATTTTGTACAGCGGCAGCATTATTTCCGGCAGTGTCGATTTGGGTTATTCCACCCAGGATGCGCAGATGCGCGTTTACGACCAGGACGGCGCCCTGGTGCAAACCATTCCCGTGGGCAAGTTGCCCCAAGGTGAAAGTGTATTCCGCTGGGATGGCCAGAATTTGGAAGTGAATGGCGAACTTTTGGATTGGGAGGCGGGTGACGATGCCGCCGCTGCCGGTGAATACCGCTTTGAATTCACCGCCAGCCAAAACGGTAAATCCGAGGCCATTGCCACAGCGCTCAGCGCCAATGTGAACAGCGTAACTATTGGCGAAAACGGCCAATTGATTTTGAACCTGGCCGGTATAGGCGCGGTTGAGGCCAGCAAGGTCAAGCAGTTCAACTAATTAACTATTTAACTGGCCGGAAAACATCTGGCCAAAACCTTCCCAAGGTCGAGGTGTACTATGTCTTTCAACACAGCGTTAAGTGGAATCCGTGCAGCCAATACCGATTTGCAGGTCACCGGCAACAACATTGCCAACGCCAGCACCATTGGTTTTAAAGTGTCGCGCACGGAATTTGGCGATGTATACACCAGTACCCTCTTGGGCGGCGGCTCTAACACGCCTGGTAGCGGCGTAACCATCCAAAATATTCGCCAGCAATTTACCCAGGGCAATTTAAAGTTCACCCAAAACGAATTGGATTTGTCGATTAACGGCGAAGGCTTTTTTGTGGTGGAAAAAAACGGCGAGCGTGTTTATACCCGCGCCGGCACCTTTGGTTTGGATAAAGATGGTTTTATCGTCAATGGCACAGGTGCGCTGCTGCAGGGTTTTTCTGCCGATGACGATGGCAATGTCAGCGGTGTGCTGAGCAATTTGCGGGTGGATGTCAGCTCCCAGGAGCCGCGCCAAACTACCGCGGTAAATGCCGCCTTTAACCTGGATTCCAACGAACAGGTGCTGGAATCCACCGGCCAACTGTTTTCCAGCAACGGCACAGGTATTAATGAGGCGCAACTGGGGGCCAGCGCGGCCACCACCAGCACCTTGAATTTGGGTGCGGTTGTTACGCCCATGACCTTCTCGCCCACCAACAGCACCTCATTCACCTTGTCGCGTACCGACCCTATCACCCTGGCGACCGAAAGCGTGGATATAGTATTGGATTCCGGTTCGGCAACTTCTTTGGCGGCCTTGGCTAACCTGATCAACTCCGCCAACTTCGATTCCACCAACCCGGTGAACGTGGAAGCCTATGCCGATAACACCACCGGCGAATTGCTGTTCCGCGATTTGGCTACCGGTGTGGCATCTACCGTAACGGTAACGGCGCTGGCCTCTGACCCTAATGCGCTGACGACGGCGATTGCCGGTGTGAGCACCGCTCCAGGCAGCGCCCACCCCACAGCGCACGATGCCGGTATTCCCGAAGTTACCAACAACTACGGCTCCCACACCCTGGTGATCGCCGGCCCCAACAATACTGAGGTAACTTACATCAGCCAGTACGGCGCCTCGGCCGACCAAACCGCGTCTGAATTAAATGCCCTGGCCGGTGTGAGTGCTACGGCTTCCACCACAGCCACTTTGCTGGCATCCAGCTTTAGCAATAACGGCAGCTTCCAACTCAACGGTGTGACCCTCACCTCCACCGGCTTGCCCGATATGACCCTGATGCGCGATGAAATTAACGCGCTGACCAACTCCACTCTGTTTGGTGTAAGCGCCGAAGTGGATTCTGCCGGCGACCTGATTATCACCTCGTCCACTGGTCGCGATTTGGAATTTACCTTTGGTACCCCCGGCGGCTCGGCGGAAATCCAGGGCGCCCAGGGTGCCTCGCAAACCGTTACCGACCCTAGCGAGCAGGTAAAAATTGGCGGTGTGGTATCTGTTACTTTGCAAGAGGGCTATAGCATCGCCAGCAGTGCGCCAACAGTGCCGGTATTTGGTGGCAGCATGTATGGCTCGATTAATGTGCCTAACTTTTTTACCCCTGTGCCCATTAATGCCTTTGATCCCAACGATCAGCAAACCTACAACCACGCCACTTCTACTACCGTGTACGACAGCCTGGGTAACCCCCATGTGATGCGCCAGTATTTTGTGAAGCAGGCTTATGACCCGGCAGACCCCACCACATCGCCCAACCACTGGTTGATGTATGTGCAGATCGACGGCCAGAACGTGGGCGACCCTGATCCAAGCCTGCCATCGCCACAAAATACCGAGCCGACCATGGCTTCGTTCAATATCCACTTTTTGCCCGATGGCACGCTCAACGAATTTATGACCGATGACATGCTTATCTCCAACTGGACGCCCATTGGTGAAGACGGCATGCCCCTGGGTGCCCTGGCGCCGTTGAATGTGTTGCAGGGCGGCACTATTCCTGTGGCCGAGCCGCCATCAAGCTCCAACTTTGAAATAGACCTGGCGGGCAGCACCCAGTTTGGCAGTGTGTTTGCGGTGGAATCCCTGGATCAAAACGGTTATGCCACTGGCCGTTTGGCGGGTTTGGATATCAGCAACACGGGTATAGTGTTCGCGCGCTTTACCAACGGTGAAGCCCAGGTATTGGGCCAGGTGGCACTGGCCAACTTTGCTAGTGTGGAGGGTTTAAAACCCGTGGGCGATACCATGTGGGCGCAAACCTTTGAATCCGGCGAGGCGGTAGTGGGTGCACCAGGCTCGGCGCAATTGGGCAATATCACCGCCGGCGCGGTGGAAGAGTCCAACGTGGATTTGTCGGAGCAGCTGGTTAACCTGATTATTGCCCAGCGCAATTACCAGGCGAATGCCAAAACCATCGAAACCGCCAACGCCACTACCCAAACTATCCTCAACCTCCGTTAAGGCTAGCTAGTTTTAGCGGTGATTAGGAAAGAACAGCGTCCCACTCAGGACACGCCGTGAATACGTCCTTGTAGGCTCGAGGTCGGCATCCATGCCTCTCTCGGTCCTGCAAGGGGCAGT
>CAMLRI010000400.1 GCA_946482385.1 uncultured Cellvibrio sp. | reverse complement strand
TCGCCGGGGGCGCGGCCCGATAAAAAGCGCGAGTAGTTTTCAATGCCGTTGCAGTAACCCAATTCTTGCATCATTTCCAAATCGTAGCGGGTGCGCTGCTCCAGCCGCTGGGCTTCCACCAGCTTGTTGTTTTCGCGCAGGTATTCCAAACGCTGACGCAATTCTTCCTTAATATTTTCTATGGCCTCCAACACAGTTTCGCGCGGGGTAACGTAGTGGGTTTTGGGGTAGATAGTGTAGCGCGGCACTTTATAAAGTACTTCGCCGGTGAGCGGATCGAAAACCGAAATTTGCTCCACTTCATCGTCAAATAATTCCACCCGCACCGCTTCCATATCGGAATCAGCGGGGTAAATGTCAATCACTTCACCGCGCACCCGGTAGGTGGCGCGGGCAAAATCCATATCGTTGCGGGTGTATTGCAGCTCGGCCAGGCGGCGCAAAATTTGGCGCTGGTCAATTTTGTCGCCGCGCACTATGTGCAGCAGCATTTTCATGTAGGAATCCGGGTCGCCCAGGCCGTAAATCGCCGATACAGTGGCGACAATAATCGCGTCTTTGCGCTCCATTAATGCCTTGGTGGCGGAGAGCCGCATTTGCTCGATATGTTCATTGACCGAGGAATCTTTTTCGATAAAGGTATCGGACGATGGCACATAGGCTTCGGGCTGGTAGTAGTCGTAGTAGGAGACAAAATATTCCACGGCGTTGTGGGGAAAAAACTCTTTGAATTCGCCGTAGAGCTGCGCTGCCAGGGTTTTGTTGTGGGCCATAATCAGCGTGGGGCGCTGCACCTGGGCGATCACATTGGCGATGGTGAAGGTTTTGCCCGAGCCGGTAACCCCCAGCAGGGTTTGGTGCGCTAAACCCGCTTCTATGCCTTGCACCAAACCGGCAATGGCGCTGGGCTGGTCGCCCGCTGGCGCAAATTCACTCTTAACCACAAATTGTTTAGACATAAGCACTCAATACCACTGGCGGACATATAAAAAGGAATTGTAAAGGAATAGTGCCCGGCGTGGTTTGCGATATAGGGTCTGAGACACGCCGTAAACCCATCCATGGGGGCTCGACGGCGGCCTCCCCGCCGCCGACGGTCTCAGACCCTATATCGCAAACCACTCAGCAAGATCGAGCCAGATTCCAATCTCACTAAAAGCACTTAATAAAAAGTATCTACACTTAAACCCACCCCAACCGATCCACCCAAATTAACCCGACGAACTGACAAACCCTGTCAGCAGGAGGTGTGCGATGACCCAATACCGCAGCGAACGCGACAGCATGGGTGAGGTGCAGGTGCCCACCACTGCGCTCTATGGCGCCCAAACCCAGCGCGCGCTCAACAACTTCGCCATTAGCACCCTCACCCTGCCGCCGCGTTTTATCCAGGCCGTGATACAGATCAAAAAAGCCGCCGCCATGGCCAACGACCAGCTCAAGCTGCTCGACCCGGACATCGCCTGGGCCATCTGCGCCGCCTGCGATAAGCTGCTCGCCGGACACTACGCCGACCAGTTCCCGGTGGATGTATTCCAAACCGGCTCGGGCACCAGCACCAACATGAACGTCAACGAGGTGATCGCCCATATCGCCAGCGAACTGGCGGGGCAGCCAGTTCACCCCAACGACCAGGTGAACATGAGCCAAAGCAGCAACGACACCATCCCCAGCGCCATCCACATCAGCGCCGCGCTGGCGCTCAAGCAACAGCTATTTCCCGCCCTGGAGGAACTGGAGGCCAGCCTGGAGCGCAAAGCCGAGCAAACCCAGGTAGTCATCAAAACCGGGCGTACCCATTTAATGGACGCCATGCCCCTGAGCCTCGGCCAGGAAATCAGCGGCTGGGCCAGCCAAATCCGCAGCAACCAGCAGCGGTTGCAACAGCTGTTGCCACAACTGCTGCAACTGGCCCAGGGCGGCACGGCGGTGGGCACGGGGGTTAACGCCCACCGCGATTTCGCCCGCCTGGTGGCCGACCAACTGCGGGAAAATACCGGCCTGGCCTTTGTACCCGGCGACAATTTTTTTGCCCTGATGAGCGCCCAGGACACCGCCCTCGCCCTTTCCGGCCAGCTAAAAACCCTGGCGGCGAGCCTGATGAAAATCAGCAACGACCTGCGCTGGATGAACTCCGGCCCCCTGGCCGGCCTGGGTGAAATTGCCCTTAAGCCACTGCAACCCGGCTCCTCAATTATGCCCGGCAAGGTCAACCCGGTAATTCCCGAGGCAGTGTGCATGGCCTGCGCCCAGGTGATGGGCAATGATGTGAGCATTGGCATCGCCGGGCAATCGGGCAACTTCCAGTTGAATGTGATGCTGCCGCTGATCGCCTACAACCTGCTGCAATCCATCGAGCTGCTCAGCAACAGCTGCAATGAGCTGGCGGATAAAACCATCGCCTGCTTTCACGTCAACGAAGAAAACCTGGGCCACAGCCTGGCGCTTAACCCCATTTTGGTAACGGCACTCAACCCGCTGATTGGCTACGAAAAAGCCGCCGCCATTGCCAAGCAGGCCTACGCCGAAGGGCGGCCGATTATCGAGGTGGCTATGGAGGCAACGGGGAAAACACGGGAGGAATTGGCGCAGCTGTTGGACCCGCGCCAGCTGACCCAGGGCGGGCTTTAACGGTTTGAGAAACTAAGCCTGTACTTTAAATAGCGACTGCGCCAGGGCGCGGATTTCCGGCAAGTGTTGCATCACCAGGGTCAAACCGCCCTGCTCGCTCAGGCCATTAAACGGGGAATGCATTTTTTGGAAGGACGCCAGTTTGGGCAAGGGCGGTAAATCGGCGCCGGCGCGGCGCACCCGCAGGGCGTGATACAAGCCCAGGTTCACCAGATCTACCAACCCCAGGGGTTCACTCAAGCCCGCATACCAATCGCCGCTGCGGCGGATCACCTGGATGGCGCTCTCCGGCCGCGCGGTGCCGCGTTCCAGCAGTTGTGCGTAGCCGAGCACCGCGTTCAGCGGCGTGCGGATCTCGTGGCTCATGTCGGCGATGTAACGGCTCTT
>CAMLRI010000399.1 GCA_946482385.1 uncultured Cellvibrio sp. | reverse complement strand
CATGCCTCTCTCGGTCCTGAGCAAGACGACATTGTTTCCTTCGGATATAGTGCCAACGGATTTGGTGTGTCGGCTTGGTGTTTTTTAAAAGTTTTATTCCGGATAAAGCTTTTTAAGGGTTTCCTGCTCTTTGTGTTGGGTGGCCTGGCGCAGGTTGGCGAGCAATTGTTTGAGTTGCTCCAAATCCGGTTGTTCGCGGGTGCGGCCATAAATGCTGCTGTCGATGAGCTGCAATTCATGCAGCAATTCACTGGAGGCAAATTTTTGCCCCAGCTGTTCCAGGCTGGCGAGTTGCGGGTCCTGCCAGAAAATTTTTCCCCAATCTAACAGGGTGCGGCGCAAGGCGTGCAATTGGCCGCCGCCCTGGCTGTTGGCAATCACTTCGCGCAGTTCGCGCCAGGCTTCTTTTTCATTGTGTTCCTGCGCACTCTTGGCGGTGTTGGGCTGGGTGGTGTTTTTGCCGCGCTGGCGCCATAGCAAAGCGCCCAATAGCAGGTTGGTTACCAAGCTTAAGGCCAATAACAGGTACAGCCACCAGGGGGCAGCCTCGGCGGCTGTGCTGGCGGTTGGGCTGGGCAGTTCGGTGTTAAGGGGAATGGGTTCCCCGCTGCTTTCGGGTTGATCATCCTGCTCCGGGTTTGTCCCGCTCACTTTTATTTGGCTGGCGGCCAGGGTCGCTGTTTTAAATTGTTGCTCGTCGCTATCCCACCAATGCAATTGAATTTCCGGCAGGGTAAAAGTGCCGCTGCGGTTGGCTACTATGGCGGTGGTTTCAATGCGCGAGCCGACTATGCCTTGCTCCATTTTTTGATCGTCGGTTTGCGCCTGATCCTGGTAGCTGCTCACATCTTTGATCGCCAGGGCGGGCAGGGGTGGCAACTGGGCTGCGCTTAAGCCATCAGCTTTGATGGTGATGCTGCGTGTAATTGGTTCGCCCACTTTGAGCGCATCGGGGCTGCTGCTCCAGTGTTCGCTGAGCTGGATATTCTTGGCGGGCAGCCAGGGTTGGGCGCGCGGGTCCTGGGGGATGGGGTTGATGTGCAAGCGCTGCTCTTGGGTGCGCAAACGCAACAGGTTGTAGTTGCCGCGGCCGGTGTCCAATTGGAACAGCAGCGAGGGAATTACCAGCTCGCCGGTTTGTTGCGGGAAAAGCACATAGCGGGTTTCCACTATGTCCACCAGGCGGCCGTTGTTGTCACTGCGGTATTTTTTTTCATCCAGCTGGATCAGCAGTGCATCTTTTACTTGTAGCGGTTCAACACCGGCGTCGTAGATGCGGGTGCCGGCTTCCATACTCAAACGCACACTGACCAGTATTTGCTCCTGTACATGGGCGCTGGTTTTATCGACCAGGGTTTCCACCTGGATATCCGTACCCTGGCGTTTGCCTTGCACGGTAATTTCAATGGCATCGCTGATAACGCCGCCCAGATTGAATGAGGGGATCAGCGCTTTGCCGATTTTTTTCGGCGCCAGCAAAATTTGCCATTGGGAAAAAATTTGGATGTCGTTGTTGATGATGCTGGTGAAATTGCTGGGCTGAATGCGCAGCACATCGAATTCGCGGCGCAGCACTTCCAGGTCTGGCTGCTGGTTGGTGTTGCCATCGTAGCGCAGGGTAAGCACCAGGGTTTCATCCAGCCGCAGTATGTCTTTATCAACACTGGCGGTAAGGCTGGCAGCCAGGGCCACCTGGCCGCAGAGCATTAACCACAGGCCGAGCAAAAGTGTGTGTAGGTAGTAGGGGCTGCGTTTAGTCATCATCCGTTTCTCGCGTAATTACCAGCGTTCGGCAGCGCCATTTTCCGGTGCTTGCCAGTCGCCTTTGTACATCTGCAGGCGGCGTTTGCGGTATTGGTCTTGGAATTTATTTTTTAACAGCAAGCCGGGTTCGTCGGGCACCCGGCGCAGCCATTGCTCCATGGCTTGGCGCTCTTCATCGGTTAGGCCATCGTTGGCTTGCGCTTGTGCCAGGGCTTGTTGCTCGGCGTTTTGTTCGGCTTCTTCTGCCTTGGCCTGGTTGGCCTGTTGCTCGGCCTCTGCTTGTTGGGCTTCTTGTTCCGCCTGTTCCGCTTGGCGTTTGGCTTGTTCTTCGGCGCGCTGCCGCGCCTCTTCGGCTTGCTCCTGTTCGCTTAGGGCCTGGCCTTCGCTGTCGCTGCTACTTTGTTGCTGCCCATTTTGTTGTTGCTGATCCTGTTGGTTATTGCCTTGTTGATTTTCGTTTTGTTGGTTTTCACCTTGCTGGCCGCTATTTTGCTGATTGTCGCCCTGTTGGTTTTGCGAATTTTGTTGGCCGTTTTGTTGCCCGGAATTTTCTTGTGAATCCTGTTGCTGTGAATCTTGTTGCTGTGATTCCTGTTGTTGGGGATCTTGCTGTTGGGGATCCTGTTGCGATTGGTTTTGTTGCTGTTGTTTTTGTTGTTGTTTTAATTGCTCCAGCAGGGCGCGGTTGCGCTGCGCATCCTGCATCTCCGGGTTGTGTTTGAGTGCCTGGTTGTAGGCTTTGATGGCCTCATCCAATTGCCCGGCTTTGGCCAGGGCGTTGCCGCGATTGTAGTGGCCGCGGGCGGAATCGTCTTGGGCAAAACCCTTGGCCGCTTGTTCGTAGTTGCCGGCGCGGTAATCGGCGCTGGCTTTCCATTGCGGGTCGTTAAATAGTTCGGCGGCTTGCTGGGGCTGTTGCTGTTGCAGTGCCTGGTAGGCCCGCTGGTCGGGGTTGTGCCACAGCTCGCTCCAGCTTAAGGCGTAACTGGTGTTGGGCATAAGGCTGAACAGCAGTGGCGCGGCCATCAGGCCCAGCAGCAGGCCGCGGCGGAAACTGTAGAGGATAATGGGTAACAGCAGCAGCGCCAGCCAGTGGCCGCGATCGTACCAGCGGTCGAATTCGCGCTGGGGTTGGTTGGCGTCGCCAGTGAGCGAACCCTTAGCGGCAGCGTTTACTGCGTTATGGCTTAGCAGGTAATCAATATCCCGCGGCGTATCGCTAAACAGATGGAAGCGGCCGCGCGTTTGTTGTGTC
>CAMLRI010000398.1 GCA_946482385.1 uncultured Cellvibrio sp. | reverse complement strand
TCGTGATCGTGATCGTGATCGTGATCGTGATCGCCATGAGCATGGCCGTGGTGATGGGAATCGCGCAACCACCAGGCGCACACCAGGTTCACCAGCAACCCCACCGCCGCTATGGCGATGGCCTGGTCAAACTGGATGGGGCGGGGCGCCAGCAGCCGCTGGCCGGATTCCACCAGCATCAGCAGGGCCACCAGCAACAGCAACAGGGCGCTGGTGTAGCCGCCGAGGATTTCAATTTTCCAGGTGCCAAAGGCAAAGCGGCCATCCTGGGCGTAGCGGCGGGCGAGTATATAGGCGAACAGGGTCAGCCCCAGGGCGATCAGGTGGGAGCTCATGTGCCAGCCGTCGGCCAGCAGCGCCATGGAGTTGTAGTACCAGCCGCCGGCAATCTCCAGCAGCATCATAATGCCGGTGAGAATCATGGCGCGGCGGGTGTTGCGCTCGGCCAGGGGGTTGGTTTGGTGGGGAATAGGGGTGTGGCACTGGGGAGCTGGGCGCATGGCAATTCCTATAGGGGCGATAGGGGGAGTATAACCCTGGCCGCCGGGGCCGAGGCCAGCTAGGCTTGAACTCATCTACCTCAGCCCCCACATAGGCGGCTTGCTACCGCCGGACTGCAACGGCACAGACAACCCAAGGGCAAGACCATGAGCGACTGTTTTATCCTGCAAAACCAGCACAAGCTGTTCCTGGGCAAGCACAATAACTGGGTCGATGGCCAAGATGCCAACGCCCTGTTCAAAACCCCCTACAAAGACGAGGCCATCAACCAAAAGGTAGAGGTCAGCGCCAAGGACTTCACCCAGCGGATCCAGATCCTCAGCTGCCCGCTGAACGACAAAGGCCTGCCGGAGCTGGACCCGGCGCTGCTGCCCGAACCCCTGCCCAAGCCGGCGCGCGATCTGTTCGCCAGCCAGGGCGAGGCCAACCCTGCAGCGGCAGAAGCAGCCGCCGGTTAATCCATTTCGCACCGGTGGCTCGGCGCCGCCAAAGGAAACCCTGTGTTATCCACCCCCATAGCAAGCTCGCTGCTGCAATACTTTGCCAACCCGGCGGCCAATGCCAGCCTGGGCGGCATACTGCGCGGCCTGGAAAAAGAGAGCCTGAGGGTCACCCCCGGCGGCGAATTGGCGCAAACCGATCACCCCGCCGGCCTGGGTTCGGCCCTTACCCACCCCCATATCACCACCGATTACAGCGAAGCCCTGCTGGAATTTATCACCGCTCCGTTTAGCAGCGCCGAGGCCCTGTTGGGGCAGTTGGATGACATCCACCGCTTTACCCACCGCCAGCTGGCCGCCCAGGGCGAGTACCTGTGGCCGGCGAGCATGCCCTGCCAACTGGGGGGCGACGAGCAGATACCCGTGGCCCGCTACGGCAGCTCCCATTCCGGGCAGATGAAAACCATCTATCGCATAGGCCTGGGCCACCGCTATGGCCGCGCCATGCAAACCATTGCCGGCATCCACTACAACTTCAGCCTGCCCGACGATTTTTGGCGGCAACTGCAACAGCAGCTGGGCGACCAACAGCCCCTGCAGGAGTTTAAAACCCAGCGCTATTTCGCCCTGATCCGCAACTTCCGCCGCTATTTCTGGCTGCTGATCTACCTGTTTGGCGCCTCGCCGGCGGTCTGCGCCTCTTTTGTCAAAACCCGCGACCACCAGCTGCAACACTTCCCCGGTGCCCCCCATACCCTGTATTTGCCCTATGCCACCTCGCTGCGCATGGGCGATTTGGGCTACCAGAGCGACGCGCAAAAATCCCTGGTGGTGAACTACAACAACCTGGGCGATTACCTCAAAACCCTGTGCGGCGCCATCACCCACAGCCACCCGGACTACGAGCGCATAGGCGTTAAGGATGCCCAGGGCAATTACCAGCAGCTCAACACCAGCCTGCTGCAAATCGAAAACGAGTTTTACTCCAGCATCCGCCCCAAGCGCACCAGCCAGCGCGGCGAAACCGCCCTGCAGGCGCTGCGCCTGCGCGGGGTGGAATATGTGGAAGTGCGCTGCATCGACCTAAACCCCTATGAACCCCTGGGCATTAGCAGCGAGCAGATACGGGTGTTGGACAGCTTCCTGCTCTACTGTCTGCTCAGCGACAGCCCGCCCACGGACGAGCGCGAGTTTTACCAGGGGCAGGAGAACCAAAAGCGGGTAGTGAACCAGGGGCGGGATCCGCAGCTGCAACTGCTGGCGGGCGACACCAGCGTGCCTATGCGCAGCTGGGCGGAAACGCTTATCGGCGATATGCAGGCCTGCGCTGCGCTGCTCGACCAGGTACAGGGCGGCGACCAGCACCAGCAGGCACTGGCGGCACAGCAGCGCAAACTGCAACAGCCGGAGCTAACGCCCTCGGCGCAACTGCTGCACGCTATGGCCGAAACCGGCCAGGGCTTTAGCGCCTTTACCCTGCAACAGGCACAGCAGCAGCGCGATTACTTTCTGGCGCGCCCGCTCGGTGCCGACCGCCTGGCGCAATTTGAGCAGCTGAGCGCCGCCTCGGTAGAGGAACAGCAGCAGCTGGAAGCGCGCCGCCAAACCAGTTTTGATGATTACCTGGCCAGCTATTACGCCCAGTACCAGCAGTGCCGCTGCGGTAGTTAAGCCGCCTGGGTTACTTTTGGATCACGAAATTATTAAAAAACAGATCTGACGCTGGCTTGGGCAGGGCAGCCACCGGAGCTGGCACCGCACTGGCGCTGTCAGCCGCAGCACTGGCCGGCGCCGCTGTTGCTGCTGTCGTTGCGGCTGATGTGGTCGGCACAGGCAGGGCAGCTACCGCAGCGGCAGGCTCAACACCGTATTCCGCCAGGTGAACCGCCCGGTTGATCTCGGCCAGCGCCAGCGCCCGCAACTGCTCTTTACCCTGGGCGCTCACCAGCATCTCTTCGCTCTGGGCGCCGAGGATGCGGATCAAACGGTCGCGCACCAGCGGCAAATGGTGCATCAGCAATTTAGCATCGGCGGCATTTTCCGCCCGCAGCGACAGCTCCGCCTTGAGGTAGCGCACCC
>CAMLRI010000397.1 GCA_946482385.1 uncultured Cellvibrio sp. | reverse complement strand
ATCAGTTTGTCGATGCGCTGGAAATCCACCCCATCGCGCACCAGCATGGCAAAACCAGCCAAATAGGGAAACAGCACCCGGTTGACCAAAAAGCCGGGGCAGTCTTTTACTACTATGGGCTTTTTACCCATGGCGTTGGCGTAAGCCACAGTGCGCGCCACGGCGGCATCGGAAGTTTTAACGCCGCGAATAACCTCCACCAGCGGCATCATATGCACCGGGTTAAAAAAGTGCATACCGCAGAAGTTTTCCGGGCGGCTCAGGGACTCCGCCAAATAGCTAATAGAGATGGTGGAAGTATTGGAGGCGATAACAGTATCGACACTCACCTTGGTTTCCGCCTCGGCCAACACGGCTTTTTTCACCTTGGGGTTTTCCACCACGGCTTCCACCACTATGTCCACCTGATCGAAACCATCGTAAGTCAGCGCTGGCTCTATGCGGTTAAGTACATCGCCCATTTCGCTGGGCGACATTTTTTTGCGCTCTACGCGCTTGCTCAATAACTTATTCGCCTCGCCCAAACCCAGGTCTATCCCCTTTTGGGCAATATCCTTCATTTTGATGGGCACGCCCTTCAAGGCGGATTGGTAGGCGATGCCGCCCCCCATAATGCCGGCACCCAACACCGCAGCACGGCTGATTTTTTTGTCGGCCTTTTTCTCCCAACCCTTGGCTTTTTTGCCCAGCATCTGGTCGTTGACGAAAATACCCACCAGCGCCTGTGCCACCGGAGTTTGCGCCATTTTGGCAAAACCTTCGGCTTCAATTTGCAAAGCTTCATCGCGGCCTTTATCGGCCGCTTTTTGCATAGCCTTGATGGCAGTAACCGGAGCGGGATAGTTGCGCCCCGCCTGGGCGCCCACAAAGGCTTTGGATGTTTCAAAGGCCATCATGGATTCAATAAAGTTAAGTTTGAGCGGCGCTTTTTTCTGCGCGCGGCGCGCTTGGTAATCCAACTTGCCGGCTATGGCCAAATTCAGGGTATGGCGCGCGGTATCCAGCAGCTTGGCTGGCTCTACTACCGCATCCAATACCCGCACCTTAAGCCCTTCTTCGGCATCGTTTTCCTTACCGGCGGCAATCCACTCGACGGCGGTATCCAAACCCGCCACGCGGGGCAAGCGCACAGTGCCTCCCCAGCCGGGAATAATGCCCAACTTGGTTTCGGGCAAACCCACTTTGGCAGCGGTACTGGCGACGCGATAATCGCAAGACAAGCAAAACTCCAAGCCACCACCCAGGGCAAAACCATTAATGGCTACAAGGGTGGGGAACGGCAGGTCTTCCAAACGGCAAAAGTTGTGATTGTTCTTGGCCAGGTGGCCAATGATTTGCTCGGGGCCGGCGGCAAACACGGCGCCAAACTCCATGATATCGGCCCCCACGATAAACACGTCTTTGGCGCTTTTGATCAGCAGCCCTTTAATGGAGGGAGTTTTTTCCAGCAGGTCGAGTACCTGTGCCAGCTCCGCAACAGTTTGCAGGCTAAATTTGTTGACCGACTCGCCTTGCAGGTCGAAAGTCAATTCGGCTATGCCATGGGGCGCCAGGATGAGAGAGAGGGCTTTTCCTTGGAACATGGTAGTTTTCTCTATCGTTATGAATATGAACACACAGTTACTGCCAAAGGGCGATAACCACAACAACCTTCATCAGGAAAAAGGTGTTTTGAGTGTAGCAGGCCAGCAGCAAATTGCGTGTGAGAGGGGAGACAAAGCCGCGAAGGGAGAACAAGAAAGGGTTTAAAGCTTGCTACAAATCAGTAGGCGGGCACCCGCATCGGTAATGCTGGCAAAACGATAAAAATGCCCTTGCGGCAAATAAAAGCCATCGCCCGGCTGTAAATGCTGGCAATGCTCACCGTAAAACAAATCCACATAGCCTTCTTGCAACAAACCACCAACGTCGCCAGTGCGCGCGTAATACAAAGGGGATGCGGCCTTGCCGGACAATAAATGGGTGGTGATATCCAGCTGACGCCCGGGTAGCGATTGGGCCAAGGTTTGTAAGGCCACACCAAGTGACCCAGGTTGTTGGGTAGCCTGCATTTCCTGGCGAGTAAACAGTACCTGCGCCTCCGTAACCCAGTGACACGCAAAAAATTCCGCCAAATCCATAGGAAAGGCAGCAAGAATACGGGCCAAAGATTGCACGCTAGGGCTTACCTGCCCCTGTTCCACCATTGAAATAGCACTGTTGGTAATACCGGCGCGCTTGGCTAGCTCGCGCTGTGACCAGCCATGGGCTTCGCGTACAGCCTTGAGACGGCGACCTGTATCCAAATCGCGCGGGGATTTATCGGCGGAAGTAGCCGCCTCATCGGGCAGGCCAGGGGAAGGTTTGGAATTGCGCGGCATGGGCATTGCCTGTTCAAACAATAGCGGTTATTCAAACAACATCCATCACCAACAATAGCTAGCGAGCAGCAAGCTTTTTACTGCCTGCCACAAACGCTTGCTCTGCAAGCGCTTGGGCAGATCGCTGGCGCCTTGGTCGATTAAGGCTTGGTGGACAACAAACGCTCACGTTCTGCAGTGGGCAAATTATCCACAATCAATTGATAGGAGTGATCAATCATGCGCTGGATCTGCGCTGCGGGCACAGAGCCATCAAGAATAATGGTATTCCAGTGCTTTTTGTTCATCTGGAAGCCTGGGCGCACCGCCGGGTACTGCTCGCGCAGCTCGATGGCCAGATCCGGATCGCACTTAAGGCTGACACGGGGCACACCACCTTCAGCTGTCAGGGTGGCAAACATCTTATGGCATACCTTATAGACAGCCATTTCCGGGCCAGAGGGAAACATCTCTTTGGCCTGGTGCTTACTTAGTACATATTTTTGGGTAGAAAGAAAATCCATGCTTTAGTCCCTTATCGAACAACTCAGGTCGATGTAGATATAGCAATAATAAGTTAATACAACAGCAGAGCCTTAAGAACCTTACAGGCCAAGCCTGCTGTTGCGCGTTTTTCAATTTTGATGACAGATAGAACAGCTTGCTCAAACTGAACCCAAGGGAATTTCCC
>CAMLRI010000396.1 GCA_946482385.1 uncultured Cellvibrio sp. | reverse complement strand
GATGCTCGCCCGATTAAACCGCCCACATCAGAAGAGCCGGATACTGCCGCCGATGAAAACACCGACTCCAGCGAACCGCTGGAGAGACTGCCCACCAGGCCACCAACGTAGCTCCCTGTAGAAGCCACTCGCCCGGCACTGAAACTGGCTTTTAAGGTGCTGAATCCCATATAACCCACCAAACCACCTGTAGAAAACGATGATGTACCCGTGCTATTCATAACCCCCGTGCTGTAAACCCCATAAAGGGATGAGTTAATAACACTTCCCGCTAATCCTCCTACAAATCCCTGCGCACTAATAGACATCAACGAACCGGTAAGACCCAGATTCTGCATGCTGGCTGTCTCTACACAGCCAAATAATCCCTGATGACTACTGGAAGGGCGATTGATCATCAGATTTTTAATTACATGGCCATTGCCTTCGAAAATAGCTTTGAAAGCGGTTGAGCTGGTGCCAATCGCTACCCAACCTGCACCAGCATTCCAGTAGGTATCGCTGGCATCCAGTTGGCTGTCGCCGTTGGTATCAAAATCCAGATCCGCCAACAGCTCATAGCCCAAACACTGAAGGATCAACCTACCATTAATGAGTGCACCTGGACAGCCAGAAGCATCCGCAGCACCGCCAGAGGTTAATTGCTGTGCGCTGCCGGTCAGGTTATGGCGTACTGCATCCAATTCAGCCCAGGAAGCGATATCAATCAGGCCGTCGGAATCGGCATCTGCATCGGTTATACCATCGTTATTGTCATCATCATCCAGCGCGTTGGCGATGCCATCGTTATCGCTATCATCCAGGTTGGCATCCAGGGTTAATCCCGATGTGGTTTGGCAAGTGGTATCGCAGCTGGCATTCCAGGCATCGGGCAGGCCATCCAGATCCAGGTCGACACTCACCGCTGGGTTATTAGGAAACTGATCCAACGTTAGACCCGAAGCCTGGCGGCAGGATTCATTGCAGCCGAAGCTCCAGGCATCCGGGGCACCGTCGTTATCTTTATCAACAGCCGCCGCATAAAGGTTGGGCAAGTGGTCATCGCCATCCAGAACTCCATCCGCATCATTGTCGCGGTAAACCACACCCTTTAGTCGCAACCCAGGCAACTGGTTGCCTGTGCCGAAATCCCACAGGGGTTCGCCCTGGGCATTGAGGTCATCCCCCCAACCCTGGAACAGGGTTTTACCGGTGACACAGTCGCTATTGTCTGCGGCGGTGGGGCACTGTAAATCGGCTAAGAGCACACCTATGGCACCACTAACTCCCGAGGTTGATTGACCTGTGCTATCCGTCGCCCAGTAGTTGCTGCTGGCAATGCCAGAAAAATACCCCGCCAAACCGCCGCCCCCCGACACAGTGCCCAAGGCCAGCCCCTGGTTCAGGCTGGAGCTGGAAGATGTAAGCCCGATTAAACCGCCCACACTAGAAGAGCCGGATACTGCCACCGATGAAAATACCGACTCCAGCGAACCACCGGCGAGATACCCTACCAGGCCACCAACGTAGCGGCTCCCTGTAGCTGTAGCAGCCACAC
Organism: uncultured Cellvibrio sp.; assembly: GCA_946482385.1. Next base: position 1,500 of record CAMLRI010000396.1, on the reverse strand, counting down.
GCCCGGCACTGAAACTGGCTTTTAAGGTGCTGGATTGCATATAGCCCACCAAACCACCCGCATAAGCCGATGAGGAAGTGCTATTCACAACCCCTGTGCTGTAAACCCCATAAAGGGATGAGTTAATAACCCATCCCGCTAATCCCCCTACAAGAGTCTGCGCACGAATAGACATCAACGAACCGGTAAGCCCCAGGTTTTGCATACTGGCAGTGTCGGTATAGCCAAATAAACCCTGATAATCACTGGAAGGGCGATTGATCATCAGGTTTTTAATGATGTGGCCATTGCCTTCGAAAATAGCTTTGAAGGGGCTTGATGAATATGTGCCAATGGCCACCCAACCGGCACCGGCATTCCAGTAGGTATCGCCGGCATCCAGTTGACCGTCGCCATTGGTATCAAAATCCAGATCCGCCAACAGCTCATAGCCCAAACACTGAAGGATCAACCTACCATTAATGAGTGCACCTGGACAGCCAGAAGCATCCGCAGCACCGCCAGAGGTTAATTGCTGTGCGCTGCCGGTCAGGTTATGGCGTACTGCATCCAATTCAGCCCAGGAAGCGATATCAATCAGGCCGTCGGAATCGGCATCTGCATCGGTTATACCATCGTTATTGTCATCATCATCCAGCGCGTTGGCGATGCCATCGTTATCGCTATCATCCAGGTTGGCATCCAGGGTTAATCCCGATGTGGTTTGGCAAGTGGTATCGCAGCTGGCATTCCAGGCATCGGGCAGGCCATCCAGATCCAGGTCGACACTCACCGCTGGGTTATTAGGAAACTGATCCAACGTTAGACCCGAAGCCTGGCGGCAGGATTCATTGCAGCCGAAGCTCCAGGCATCCGGGGCACCGTCGTTATCTTTATCAACAGCCGCCGCATAAAGGTTGGGCAAGTGGTCATCGCCATCCAGAACTCCATCCGCATCATTGTCGCGGTAAACCACACCCTTTAGTCGCAACCCAGGCAACTGGTTGCCTGTGCCGAAATCCCACAGGGGTTCGCCCTGGGCATTGAGGTCATCCCCCCAACCCTGGAACAGGGTTTTACCGGTGACACAGTCGCTATTGTCTGCGGCGGTGGGGCACTGTAAATCGGTCAAGAGCACACCTATGGCACTACTGACACCCGAAGTTGATTGCCCAGTGGTATCCATAGCCCAGTAGTTACTGCTGGCAGTGCCAGAAAAAGACCACGCTAAACCGCCGCCGCCCGACACGGCGCCCAAAGCCAGCCCCTGGTTCAGGCTAGGGCTGGAAGATGTACCCCCAACCAAACCTCCCACACGAGAAGAACCGGATACTGTCGCCGATGAAAACACCGACTCCAGCGAACCACCGTTGAGATAGCCCACCAGGCCACCAACGGGGCCCTCTGTACCAGCCGCTCTCCCAGCACTGAAACTGGCTTTTAAGGTGCTGGATTGCATATAGCCCACCACCACCCCCGTATAAGCCGATGAAGTACTTGTGCTATTTACAACCCCCGTGC
>CAMLRI010000395.1 GCA_946482385.1 uncultured Cellvibrio sp. | reverse complement strand
AATTTGCGGAATACCAAAATGCTCCATAATCAATTGCGCTTGTGTCCCTTTACCCGCACCCGGTGCGCCCAACAGTATTACTCTCATTACGGATTGCTCCTCACTCTTATCTTTAAGCGCCTGGGTGCCCTGCCAACCCTCCCAATGAGTGCGGCTAAAGCCCCGAGCATGCAGCAATTGACTGGCACAGAATGTCCAGAGAAAAAGAGGCGTTACGATACACGCCAAGCCCGGCAATCACAATACACAGAGTTTTGTGACAAAGATTAGATTTTAGATAAATTTGCACCAAATCCGGGCAATGAGCCTGATATTTATAATAATTTTATCCTCAATTTATTGCCCCAAGAAGACGCCCATCCTAGAATAACCAACACCACTACCCTAATAACCGGATAAATCATGGCTCAAACCCTGGAACTCGACGAATACGACCGCAAGATACTGCGCGCCCTGCAGGAAAATGCCGATTACTCCATGGCCGACCTGGGCAATATGATCGGCCTTTCCCACACCCCCTGCTGGCGCCGGCTTAAGCGCCTGGAAACCGAAGGTGTCATCCGCGGCAAAGTGACCCTGCTCGACCCCAAGCTGCTCAACCTGGGGGTGACGGTGCACGCCTATATCACCATTAAAAACCACGACGCCAATTCACTTGAGGCTTTTGAAAGCGCGGTGCAATCAATACCCGAAGTGGTTGAGTGTTATTCAACCAGCGGCGAAAAGGATTATGTACTGCGGGTGGTGGTGGAAAGCGTGGAACACTACGAGCGGCTGATGAAGCAAACCCTTATCCACCTGCCCAATATAGGCTCTATCAATTCCGCCTTTGCCCTTAAGCAGGTTAAGTTCACCACCCAGCTTCCCATTTAACCCCTGCCTTTTAACCCAGCAACCGCTGCAGCTCGCGGGCGATACTTGCCTGCACCTGCGGCAGCGGCTGGCCGGCATCCACCAGGGCGTAGCGCTGGGGAGCGGCCTCGGCGCGCTGGCGGTAAGCCGCCCTTACCCGCTCAAAGAACCCCAGGGTTTCACTTTCAAAGCGATCCAGCTCACCGCGCTGGCTGGCGCGCTGCAATCCAGCCCCCACATCAATATCCAAAATCAGGGTGAGATCCGGGCGCAGCTGCTGCTGCACCAGGGCCTCCAACTGTTCGATCACCGCCAGGCTCAAACCCCGGCCACCCCCCTGATAAGCGTAGGTCGCATCGGTAAACCTATCGCTCAACACCCAGGTACCGCGCGCCAAGGCAGGCTTAATCACCTGGGCCAAATGCTGGGCGCGGGCGGCAAACACCAACAGCAACTCTGCCGTCTCATCGACTTTCTCGCTGCGCTTGGCCAATAACAGGGCGCGAATCTCCTCTGCCAGGGGCGTGCCCCCCGGCTCGCGGGTAACCACCAACTCTATGCCCCGCTCTTCCAGCCATGCGCGCACAAACGCCATATTGGTGCTTTTTCCGACACCTTCGGTGCCCTCGATGGTGAGAAATTTACCTGGCTGCATAAAGGCTTAACTCAATCAAAAAATTTAATCGGGCGACGCATTCCTTCACCCTTGGGGAGCGCGTATCATACCCGCTTTTTCATCCAGGGAGCTTTATCCATGATTACCTTGCACACCAACTACGGCGACATCACCCTCGAATTGGATTTTGAGAAAGCGCCGAAAACCGCTGCTAATTTCAAACAATATGCCGAAGAAGGTTTTTACGACGGCACTATTTTTCACCGCGTGATTGATGGCTTTATGATTCAAGGCGGTGGTTTCAGCGAAGACTTCGAACAAAAGAAAACCCGCGCCCCCATCGAGAACGAAGCCGACAACGGCCTGCAAAACCTCACCGGCACCATTGCCATGGCGCGCACCAACGACCCACACAGCGCCACCGCGCAATTTTTTATTAACGTGAAGGACAACAGCTTCCTCAACCACACAGGCAAAACATCTTCAGGCTGGGGCTACTGTGTATTTGGCAAAGTGACTGCCGGCATGGATGTGGTTAATAAAATCAAAAGCGTCAAAACCGGCAGCAAAAGCTTCCACCAGGATGTACCCAAAGAAGCCGTGATTATCCAGAAAGTTACCCTGGCCTAATCCTCGCTTCTCCCCATGAACACACTGTTCATTTCCGATCTACATTTGCACCCGGAACGCCCGCAGATCACGCGGGCGTTTTTCGCTTTTTTGCACAACCGCACCCAAGGCGCCGAGGCGCTGTATATCCTCGGCGATTTTTTTGATGCCTGGATTGGCGACGATGACGATAGCGAATTAGCCCAAGAGGTTGCCCGTGAGCTGTCTACACTCAAGCAACAAGGCACCCGCATTTATTTTTTGCACGGCAACCGCGACTTCTTACTTGGCGATAACTATGCCCAACAAGCGGGCATGACCCTGCTACCCGAAAGCTGTGTTATAGATTTATACGGCACACCCACCTTGCTACTCCACGGCGACACCCTGTGCACCGCCGACCAGGATTACCAACAATTTCGCCAGATGGTGCGCAGCCAGCAATGGCAACAACAAATTCTTGCCCAACCCCTGGCCGCACGCCGTGCACTGGCCGCGCAATTGCGCGAAAAAAGCCAAAGCCTGAACAGCATGAAAGCGGAGGACATTTTGGATGTATCCCCCGCAGAAGTGATCGCACAAATGGAAACAGCGGGCGTTACGCGCCTGATTCACGGCCACACTCACCGCCCTGCCCGCCATCCGCTGATCATCAACAACCAAACTGCTGAACGCATAGTGCTGGGCGACTGGCACGACCTAGGCTGGTGCTTGACCGCCAGCCCGGAAGGATTACAACTGGAAAGCTGGGCTCTTTAATTACTTCTGCTGCTGGTAATTAACAGCAAACCACCGGCAATTAAAAACACCGGCCACCAAACCCACAGCGACAAATCCAATAAAAATACCAACGCCAGCATCACTATGGCACCCGCAGACACCAGTGAATTAGCCACCGCATTGCTCCAACCGCCGCGACGGTAACGGCTAAAGGCCTGCTGCAAAGGCGCTATCGCCGCCAG
>CAMLRI010000394.1 GCA_946482385.1 uncultured Cellvibrio sp. | reverse complement strand
CATCTGGAGCTGGTGAAAATCGCCCAGCGCAATTGCGACCTGGTGGTTACCAGTATCTTCGTCAACCCGCTGCAATTTGGCTTGAATGAGGATTGGGACAAGTACCCGCGCACCCTGGCGGCGGATATCGCCAAGCTGGAATCCGTGGCTTGCGATTACCTGTTTTGCCCCGACGAAAAAGAGATTTACCCCAATGGCATGGCCGAGCAGACCCGCGTGATAGTGCCGACCATGACTGATGTACTCTGCGGTGCCAGCCGCCCCGGTCACTTCGAGGGCGTGACAACCGTTGTCAGCAAGCTGTTTAATATTGTGCAGCCGGATGAGGCGGTATTCGGTATTAAGGATTTCCAACAGCTGGCGGTGATCCGCCGCATGGTGGAAGACCTGTGTATTCCGGTAAAAATCACCGCCGGCGAGATTTTCCGCGAGCCGGATGGCCTGGCCATGAGCTCGCGCAACGGTTTTATTACCGCGGAGGAACGCCCCAAAGTGGCGGTGCTCAACCGCAGCTTGAATGGCATCAAGCAGCAGATAGAACAGGGACGCCGCGATTTTACCCAGCTGGTGGAGGAGGCCCGCGCGCAAATAGCGGCGGCGGGGTTCCGGGTGGATTACATCAGCATTTGCAACAGCCGCACCCTGGATATGGCGGCACACGACGATCGGGAGATCACTATACTCGGCGCCATCTACACCTCGGGCGCGCGGTTAATTGACAACGTTTCTGTGGTGCTGGGCTGATAAGCCGCCTGCCACACCAGTGATTCCCCGGAGGATTCCATGCTTTCACATATGCTTAAAGCCAAGCTGCACATGGCCAAGGTGACCCAGGCCGAGCTGTGGTACGACGGCTCCTGTGCCATAGATGCCGACCTGGTGGCCCTGGCGGGTATGCGCGAGTTCGAGCAAATCGACATTTACAACGTCAGCAATGGCGAGCGCTTCCACACCTACATCATCCTCGCCGAACCCGGCTCCGGCACCATCTCCATGAATGGCGCTGCCGCGCGCAAGGTGGCGGTGGGCGACAGGGTGATTATTGCCACCTACGGCCATTTCACCGATGCCGAGATGCTCAACCACAAGCCCAAACTGGTGTATCTGAATGCCGACAACACCGTCGAGCGCACCTCCAACACCATTCCCATGCAGTTTGCCTAAACCAGGCGCCCGCCCTGCCTGGGCTCCCCCGCGCCGGGGGCTGATCCAGGCGGGGCGCTTGTCGTGTAATTGATCCCTATCATTAATCATAAAAATAATTTACTTTTGCTTTCTTGATTCAACTTCCATACTAGTCGTCTCTTTGTCGATGCTGATGTCAATGCCGATGCGGGATTAGCGGCAGGGTTTTCAATAGGGCTGGGAGGCTGTATCGAACCTCCGTCATAAGACATATAACAAGGCCTTACGCGATCGCTATTCTTGCCAATCCGTAATGTGTCCATAAATCCACCCCTGTGCAGTGTGTTTATGAGCAGTTCTACATTCGCTTTTATCAATGCGCTATTGGCGCCGCGCCTGGATCCCAAGGCATTGGCGTTCGTCACCCAGGCGCAAGCAGAAATCCAGGCTGGCGTGCCAGAGCAGCGCTTTACCGCGCTGGTGGCCCTGGCCAGCCGCTATCTGCCGCGCCAACCCCTGCAGCCCACAGCGGCGGAGATAGCCGCCGCTGCAGCCTTGCGTCCGGGGTGGAACCCCCAGGCCTGGAGCCTGCTGGAAACCGCGCGCGTGTCTTTGGTGCTGACGCGCCGCGATCTATTGGCCGACGATTTTCCCGCTATTTTCAACCAGTGGTTCACCCACGCCGATGAGGGCGAGGCCTGCGCCTATTACCGCGCCTTGCCGCTGCTGCCGGAACCGCAGCGGTTTGTCTGGCGCGCCGCTGAAGGCTGCCGCACCAATATGCGCAGTGTGTTTATGGCGGTGGCTTGCGATTCCCCCTATGCCTACCAGTGTTTTGATGAGCTCGCCTGGAACCAGATGCTGCTCAAGGCTATCTTTACTGAAACCCCCCTGGCGCGTGTCTATGGTGTGGCGCAGCGGTTAAATCCAGCCCTGGCGCAGATGACGCTGGATTACATCGACGAGCGCCGCAGTGCCGGGCGCAGTGTGCCGGGCGATGCCTTACTGTGCCTGGGCGAATATTTTCCCGAGCGCCGGGCGCAAAACCGCTAAGGCCCTATTCAACGCACAAAATTTTTTATTCAACGCACAAAAATTTTTTCTGAATCACATCCATAAAGAGAATAACGACCATGAGATTTTTTGACCCCCATATCCACATGTGCAGCCGCACCACCGACGATTACCAAGCCATGGCCGCCGCCGGTATTCGTGCGGTGATTGAGCCGGCTTTTTGGTTGGGGCAGCCGCGCACCAATGTCGGCAGTTTTATAGATTATTTTGCCAGCCTGATTGGTTGGGAGCGGTTTCGCGCATCGCAATTTGGTATTGCCCACTACTGCGCTATTGGCCTCAATTCCAAAGAGGCCAACAACCAGGGCCTGGCCCGCGAAGTGTTGGATTTATTGCCGCAATATATTTTGAAAGAAGGCGTAGTGGCCATTGGAGAAATTGGTTACGACGAAATGACCCCCGCCGAGGAATACGCCTACCAGCGCCAATTGCAAATGGCGGTGGATTACGACCTGGTGGTGATGGTGCATTCGCCCCACCGCGATAAAAAACGCGGTGTGATGCGTTCGATGGATGTAGCGCGGGAAGTGGGTGTGCCCATGCACAAACTGGTGATGGACCACAATAACGAAGAAACCGTTAAAGATGTGTTGGATTACGGCGCCTGGGCGGCCTTTACCATTTACCCCAACACCAAAATGGGTTCCGAGCGCATGGTGGAAGTGGTGCGCCAGTACGGTGCCGAACGCATTATTGTCGACAGCTCGGCGGACTGGGGCGTTAGCGATCCGCTGTCGGTGCCCAAAACCGCCAAATTAATGCTGGAGCGGGGTATTCCCCAAGCTGATGTCGAGCTGAGTTGCTGGGGCAATGCGCTGGCGGCCTACGCCCAATCCGGCCAAA
>CAMLRI010000393.1 GCA_946482385.1 uncultured Cellvibrio sp. | reverse complement strand
TGGGCAAAAAGCCGCATTGCAAGCTGAGCCGGAAGAAGTTTTGATTATCAATGTCATGGCGCACCCAGGCCAGATGTTCAATGGTGCAATCCTGTTGGATACATTGCTCAAGTGCGGCATGCGTTACGGCAATATGGATATTTTCCATCGCTATTCCAACCCGAAAGGTGAGGGCGCCTTGTTGTTCAGTATGGCCAATATGGTGAAGCCAGGCACCTTTGATCTGGACACCATGGATGAATTTGAAACGCCCGGGGTCAGCTTGTTTATGACGCTGCCATTGGATGCTGATTCCATGCAGTCGTTTGAGTTAATGCTCAATACCGCAAAAACCCTGGCGGAATCACTGGGTGGTGAATTAAAAGATGAGCAGCGCAGCGTAATGACTCGCCAAACCATCGAGCATTGCCGCCAACGTATTTTGGATTTTGAACGCCGCCGTTTATTTCGTCGCCCACGCTAAACCGCAGCTTGCACAGGGAGGTGCAGGTTGCATAAAGACATGAATTGTCGCAACACTACATTTGGTTTTTATTCATGTCCAACCTATCGCTTTTTGATAATTTTCCCGCTGAAATTGAGCAGCTGCGCGAGCAGATTCGCCACCACAATTACCGCTATTATGCGCTCGATGACCCGCAGATTGCCGATGCCGAATATGACCGCTTGATGCAGCGTTTGCGCGAGTTGGAGCGGCAATACCCGGAATCAGTCACGCCAGACTCACCCACCCAGCGCGTGGGTGCAGAACCTCTAAGTGCCTTTCAAACCGTTGAACACCAAGTGCCTATGCTGTCGCTTGATAACGCGTTCAGCGACGAAGAACTGCAGGCCTTTCATCAGCGCATCCAGGATCGGTTAAAGTCCAGTGGGGATATTGAATTTGCCTGCGAATTAAAACTAGATGGCCTGGCGGTTAGCTTGCTGTATCGCGATGGAATTTTGGTGCGCGGCGCCACCCGTGGCGATGGCAGCAAGGGTGAAGATATTACGCAGAATCTGCGCACTATCGCCTCTGTGCCCTTAAAACTCCTGGGCGAGGGTTACCCTGCGGTGTTAGAAGTGCGCGGCGAAGTTTATATGCCTAAAGCCGGCTTTAATGCACTTAATGAAAAAGCGCGCGCCGCTGGCGATAAATTATTTGTTAACCCGCGCAATGCCGCCGCTGGTGCCTTGCGCCAATTGGATTCGCGCATTACTGCATCTCGCCCCCTGGAAATGTGCGCCTACAGTGTTGGCCTGGTAGAGGGTGGTGAATTACCGGCAACCCACACAGGTGTTCTACTGGCATTGGCGGGCTGGGGTTTTTTAACCAACAAAGAAACCCGTGTGGCGGCCAATTTGCAGGAGTGCATTGCTTTTTATCAAACGATACAGGCCAAGCGCGAACAACTGCCCTACGATATTGACGGTATAGTGTTTAAGGTTAATTCGCGCGAACTGCAGGAGCAGTTGGGTTTTATCTCCCGCGCGCCGCGCTGGGCGATTGCCTATAAGTTTCCCGCCCAGGAAGAATCCACTACCTTGCTCGATGTCGAGTTTCAGGTGGGGCGCACCGGTGCTGTTACCCCTGTAGCGCGGTTGCAGCCTGTTTTTGTCGGTGGCGTGACTGTGTCCAATGCCACGCTGCACAACCGCGACGAGATCCAGCGCTTGGGCATCAAAATTGGCGATACAGTAATTGTGCGTCGCGCTGGCGATGTGATTCCGCAAATTGTGCAAGTTGTGGAAGGGCGCCGCCCGGAAACAGCGCGGGATATTATTTTTCCCGAGCATTGCCCAGTATGTAATTCGCCAGTGGAAACCATTGAAGGCGAGGCTGTGGCGCGCTGCTCTGGTGGCTTGGTGTGCGCAGCGCAGCGCAAAGAGGCTATAAAGCATTTTGCTTCGCGCAAAGCCATGGATGTTGAGGGCCTGGGCGATAAGTTGGTAGAGCAGTTGGTAGATGTTGGGCTGGTTAACAAGCTGGCGGATTTATACCAATTGAACCGCGAGCAATTGGCTGCCATGGAACGCATGGGGGAAAAATCTGCCGACAATATTTTGCAAGCGCTGGAAAACTCCAAACAAACCACTTTGGCAAAATTTATCTATGCCTTGGGTATCCGCGAAGTAGGGGAGGCAACCGCACGCAATCTGGCCAATCATTTTGGTAGCTGGGAGGCATTGGCCCTGGCCGATGAAGAGGCGCTGCTGGCGGTAAACGATGTGGGGCCGGTGTGTGCGCATTTTGTGGCTGAATTTTTTGCCCAGGATTCCAACCGCCAAGCGGTAGCAGATTTGCGCGCTGCCGGTATTCATTGGGCCGATTTGGATGTGGCTGCTGCAGCGGACTTGCCGCTTAAAGGCCTGACTTATGTGTTAACAGGTACCCTCGAAGCTATGTCGCGCGATGATGCCAAAGCCCACCTGTTGGCCCTGGGCGCCAAGGTGGCGGGTAGCGTGTCTGCCAAAACCCACTATGTGGTTGCCGGGCCAGGTGCCGGCTCGAAACTGGCTAAGGCAGAGGAGTTGGGTGTGGCAGTAATGGATGAGGCAGCACTGCTGGAATTGCTGCGTCAACATGGGCGGATTGCGTAATGAATTATCTTGTGCGTTGTTGGCTATTGCTGTGCCTATTAGGAATGGTGGGTTGCGCCACTTCACCCCCCTCCAACCCGGAAAACCTCTGTGCCATTTTTAGTGAGAAAAAATCCTGGTACAAAGCGGCGAAAAAAGCGGAAAAACGCTGGGGGTCTCCTGTTCCAGTTATGATGTCCATCATGTATCAGGAGTCGCAATTCAAACATAATGCTCGCCCGGCACGGCGCAAAATTTTATGGATATTTCCCGGCCCGCGCCCCAGTAATGCCTATGGTTACCCCCAGGCGAAAAATGATACCTGGCGCGAGTACCGCCAAAATTCGGATAACGGTTGGGCCGAGCGCGATGATTTTGCTGATGCCATAGATTTTATTGGCTGGTACAACAAACAAAGCCAAAAGCGCAGCAAAATCCCCTTGAATGATGGCTACCGCCTGTACCTGGCGTATCACGAAGGCCATGGTGGTT
>CAMLRI010000392.1 GCA_946482385.1 uncultured Cellvibrio sp. | reverse complement strand
TGGTGTCAGGAGCATTAATTGCGTTTACCGCATCCTCTGCTTGCCGTAAGGCGGACTCTGCAGCCTGAAATGACACCTGTTTATCGCGCACATTACCTGCCATCAACTCCTGCAGATTACTGCCTTTAATCGCAGAAACCCCCACAATTGTCATCACCAACAACATAACCAGAGCAACGATCAGCACCGCGCCCAGCTGCGATTGCCTAAAAGGGCTAGCATGGTTCAAATGTTTCATATTTCCCCCTTAAGGCAATTGGTTGCGCATGGCAACTGTAGTGGCAAATACTTGGCGCAAACGACGATCATCCGCTTGTACTCTTTCGTTATCGAATTGGTAGGTTTGCTCTTCATCCAGAACATTGTCCTCCACGCTTTCCACAAGCAGTTCAATTTGCAAACTAATCACGGGATTATTCAAGCTATTCCACAGCCCATCCAATACACCAACAGCACTAAAATAGTTATTCGGCGCGCTGTAGCGATTGTAGCTAACACCTATGTTGGCAACCCCTTCCAACAACTCAACAGGATCCTCATCATTTACTCGCTGAAACAAGCTGGGTCGCCCGGACACACCATCGCGAATAAAATAAGTAGCTGTTTTGGCTGCAGACACCCTGGCACCAACCTCAAAATATTCGGTGTAATTCATATAATCGCCACCCCAGGCACCTGCGTATTCAATCCTTAAAGATGCTCCATCAGGAGTAAGCGCCCTGGGCGTAAAGAAAATGGTTTTTTGGTAATCGGCAATCATTAAATCATCGGTCAAACACATGCCGTTATAGCGAGTGCCACCACCAGTACAAGCACCCGGTTCTGTGGTACGAAGGGCCACCGTCAACAAACCCACCTCTGCAGGCTTGGTTAATGCTGAGCTCTCCCCCTCCAGGGCGCCGCGAATAACTAACACATTGGTGCCATTGTTGGGTGCGATGTCAGCGGCGGCGGCGGCATCCAGTACGGATATGCCATTGACATAGTTATTCACATAATTGATGGGAGCGACCTTATTGGTAATTGTTGAAAGCCGCCCTCTGAATCCGGTAAAGCCTGCCATGCGCACATCGCGATTAATAAATTCCACCGCTAACCGCCCGGTCTCCTGCACTCTGGAACTGGCTTGCTGGGCACTAAAGGTATCCTTACTGGATACAAACAGCTGCACCACACCCGTCATCAAAATTAGACCCAGGGTGATGGATATCATCAGCTCGACAAGCGACAAACCTTTTTGGTATTGCATAGAAAAAGCCCCAAAGAAAAATACTTAAAGCCGGGTGCTGTAGGTAAAAACCGAAGGCTGTTGATCTACTGCCTCTTCTGAGCGCGCCGCTTCCACCCAGGTAATACGTATAGTGCACAGACGATTAGCGTCGCAATTCAACTGACCATCGCCATCAGGTAACAACCGCTCCGCTAAATCATCAATGATATTATCTGCTGGCAACACCAATGCGCCCGGCGCCATAGGGCTGGCCATACGCACCCGCTCCAAAATATCGTATGCCAATAAATTAGCCTGGGTTCTTATCAGTGCCTCGTGGTTTTGTGTGAGAGACCTGGCCTGTAATGCAGCTATAGCTAATAGGGCCGTGCCCAGCAGCAACACCGACACCATCACCTCTATTAAACCTACGCCCTTTTGCGATTTAAACGAAAGCTTCATATTGTCTCCTCATGGGGCCGGGGGGCAGGCAATATTAGTAACGCTCACCATTCCCGAAAGCCCGACTGTCACTTGTCGCACATTGTCACCCGAACAGTGCTCGTGCTTTACCTCTGCCACCATAGTGGTTGGCGGGTTAGTTAACCTGGCCAAGGCCCCCAAGCTGGTAAACCGAATAAATTCAGCATTATTGCCATCTGATTTAACGGTAATCTCAATCCCCCCCTCAAGCTCATCCCACCAACGAAGAATATTGCGTACTCCAGTGCCAGAGATGGTTAATGGCGCCGCATTATCCGCTGCGGCAAAATCCTGAAACACAATCCAGCCTTCACTCCAGTCAATAGTGTTGCAGTCAGTACCATTGGTGGTGGCACACAGGGATACCCTGCCCGCACGCTTAACCGCCTCAGTACGCGCGAACGTAAGTGCAGAGATAAACTCATCCCCCATGGCCTCGGCGCGGCTGTTTTGTATCTGGGTGTTAAAGCTGGGTACCGCCATTGCAATCACTATGGCCAATACCGCCAAAGTCACCATTAGTTCGATGAGAGTGAACCCTCGCTGTGGATAAGACATAGCATTGCTCTCTGGTTTTCGTTTTTGACACAGCACTCACTGCCTTGGGGGTATCTGGACAGGGATTTTGCCGTTGATTATATTGGCTCAGCCTAACACAGCCCCTTTGGGGGGTAAGCCGGGCAACGATATATGGTCATCAGGGATGCACGAATGGCCAGCCATGGCGCCGGATATTGCATCTCGCCCTTACACACATCCAAGGAACGGAGTTTATGATGAAGCATCAAGGTTTTACGCTGCTGGAACTACTTATCACTGTGGCGATTCTCGCCATCATTTTGGCCATAGCGGTTCCCAGTTTTTCCTCCCAAATCCAATCTTCCCGCACCGAAACTGCCCGCCTGGAGCTGCAAGCCGCGATAGAAACGGCACGCACCATTGCCGTGACCCACAATAAGCGCAGCGTGCTGCAAGTGACCGATGAATATTGGCACCAGGGCTGGGTACTGTTTGTAGATTTGGACCAGGATGGGGTGCAGGATGAGGACGAACCCAGCATTCAGGAGATGGCGCCGCTCAAGGGAGTAAAAATTAGCAGCAACAAGCCACTGGCTGAAACCGTATCTTTTATTGGTACAGGGGAGGGGCGCAAGCCGGGGAAGGTTGACGGTGGCGCCTTCCTCACCGGCACCATTAAGGTTTGCCCGGAAGACGAAGGCACAGGCTACAAACTGGTGCTGTCGCGCGGCGGGCGACTGCGTAGCGACAAGTTAAGCGAGGAAGACTGCGCCGCCGCCCGCTAACCCCGCCTAACTGGTCTTACGCAGCTCTTTGGGCAGAGAGAAGCTGATATTTTCCGGGGTACCGGCCATTT
>CAMLRI010000391.1 GCA_946482385.1 uncultured Cellvibrio sp. | reverse complement strand
TTAGTACTGCCTCACAACTAATTACCATCCGGCAACTGTTAACTCACACATCGGGATTACCAAAAGATATCGAACAATTAGGCCTTGCGGAGAAAACCGCGAGCAAACAATCATTCATCAAAGCAATAGATAAATTTGATACGTCTACTTTAAAGGGGCAGTTCCATTATTCTGGCGTCGGTGCAGAACTCTTAAGTTATATTTTAACGCAGGTCTATCACAAATCATTCGATACGCTTCTTAAACAAACCCTGAGAGAAAAAGCGGGCATGTTGAATACCCAGGTTAATTTATCTAAAGCACAAATCCCTTTTTTTGCCTACGGATATGACGACAGAAATGAGGTCGCAAAGCCCCATGTGGCTCCCAATAAACTCTGGGGAGGTAGAGGTTTCGTAAAATCAACCATGGCTGACTTGATTAACTATATGAAGCTGCAATTACAGGAAGACCTGCCGGTAATTGCCTTGTCACACAAACGACTATTTGATGTAACTGACAGCGAATATTTAGCTTTTTTTTGGATAGTCGCGAAGGATGAGAGACTCGGTACTTATATCATTCACCATGGAGGTGTTGAGAGCACTCAAAATTGGATGATAATTTTCCCAACACATAACTTGGCTATTTCTGTGGTTTCAAATAGTAGTTTTCCTGAGGCTGCTCAACTACTACGTGATGTCGGAATGAAGATTGCCACTTCTCTAATAGACTAACGTGCCGGTGAGGTGACGCTACCGTAGGTGTGTTGGTTTTGCTGTAAAAATGGAGGCAGGCTCGGGGCTGTCGGCCAAAAGTCACGTGCATGAATAGAATTGGTGGGACACAATCCCCTCAATTTGATTCAGGAAATGAGTTTCTACATTCTCGTTTAAATTCATATATCGCGAAATGGCTTAGGATTGTTCACTAGAGCTAGGGAAGGCTAAATTGCATAACAGCTCATTCAAATTTCTATCTCTAATAAATATCCGCTTTGGGCACATAGCCGACTCTAGGTCGGCTCTTCAGGCTGTTAAATATTCAGCAAAAGCATACTTCAAAATCATCGACAAGGCGGTATAAAAGGGAGGTAATACAAAGGAGTGAGCAACATCTACCATTCCTGTAGTCCCTGTCGACAAATCACACACTGGCTGGGTCATTGCCCGCCGTTCGGTTAAGTAAAGACTATAAATGATAACTGCGCCAGAGGATATTACACGACCATACACGAGTAAGCGTGTCCAAGCTGATTGTGGTTGCGCATAGCGAAAGGCAAGGCTTTCGCTATGCGACACATTTAAAGCAGAATTTTTGCTGCCCAATCGCGGCTGGCAATTTTTTCATCTTGCGGAAAACCCGGTATATCGATATTGCCTTCGCTGTCTGCCGTGATTGAAATGGCTTTTTGCCATTGACCATTTATCGGATCAAACCAGGTTAAGGTGTAGGCCTTGCCGGGGGAGAAGCCTTTTAACCTGGGTGCGACGGATTTGTTTTCAAAATACAGCAGCGCAAAATCTTTTTCTATTGTGCGCATCATGTAAGACCAGCCATCGAGCCCGTCTTCCGGGCTGCCCGGTGCTTTGCGCGGCAATAGCTGGTCAGAGGCTAATAATAAATCCTGATAGCGGCGGCCTTCCGACTGTATGAATGTATTCAAGTGCTGCATGTAATTGGCGGATTCGTAATTTAATGCATCCCAAATGTGTGGCCGGGCACCGGCGGGTTCGCCGGTGGTTGTTATGTCGTACGCGGCGGTGCCATGCACATGGCCAGATAGTCCACCGGAAAGAACGGAGCCGTACATTTGTGCGCGGGCGAAATAATTATCCCGTGCGGAATTTGCAGGCGGCTCTTCGCCAGCGGGCTTATTAATTTCGTGCAGCCAACCCGTGTAGTAAGGTTCGAAATTAATAGTCGGGTAGGGCGGTGTGAGTTTGAACTGCACTTCCAGCGCGTCGCCCACGCGATGATCACGCGGCTTGTTGCCTACGGAGTGCATGGTCATCCAGGGCACTTGCTCACCGTGGCCAAAGGCTTCATAGGTGGAGCGATCAATCAGCGCCGTAACCGGTTGGCCAAACGGTGGCTTGCCGTATTTGTTTAGGTGATAGGTCAGGGCTTCATTAAATTGTGCAGCGGTCAGGCTGAAGTCTTTGGGAATCCAATCCAGATGAATGCCGCTAAACACGATGTTGTTCGCACCATAGCGCGCAATTAAATATTGCGTGTAGCGAGCAAAGGTTTCATTGAAATCGAAATAGGCATTCCACGAGGGGCCCACATCCCGTCGCACAGTTTCAATTAAAGGCACAAACCCCTGTTCGGACAAGTAAGCCATTTTGCGGTCCAGGCTTTTGAAATATTCAGGGTTAATGCGCGTAAAATCCGACACGCCTTTATGTTGTTGCGACATGGCAAAGGGCAGGTGGCCGTATTCATCGCGCATGCTTTTTGCTGTGAACGAGCCCCAGTAACTTAAACCGCCCGATGCATCGGTGCCTTTTTCGCTCGATACGTCGTAGCCGAATTTTTCCCACGCATTCCTCAGGTAAATACCGTTTGCGTCGGCGAAGGTGCTGGGGTTTAAATCCGCATCCCAATTGGGGAAGGCGGCAATCATACTGACGGAATTGAAGCCCTGCTGTTTGCGAAACGCGACCGCATCTTCAAAGCCAATGCCTGGGCCGGGGCGGTAATCCGGTGAGGTAGGTGCATTGCGAAATGGCAGTCGCCAGGTTGTACCGGCGAGCCAGGTGTCACCGACCATAAAGAAGGGTGTGCCGTCGGCATATTCAAGCGCGTGGCCATTGGATGAGATGCGCACAAAGCCCTGTCGGTTAGGGTTCTGCTGCTTTTCACGGGCAGACCATGCGGTGGCGGTGAAGGCGCCGGACTGATTATTCAAACCGGCATCATCCGCGTGGTTAGACGCACTGCGCCATGTCCATTCTCCCGGTGCGGTGGCAACAACACGCACCACATAGCGGTTGTCGCCATCCCAAAAACCGTACACGCGCTTGTCGAACCCGGGCCCTTTGAGCTGAACCCATACATCTACATCGGTGTAATAATTTTCATATTGTTTTTCGGCGAG
>CAMLRI010000390.1 GCA_946482385.1 uncultured Cellvibrio sp. | reverse complement strand
TGTACCAGCACCGCTTCAGATTCGGCAATTTTGTTGAACGGCGGTGTGGGGAACATGGCGCAGTGGTCGAGCACCTTGCCGGTGGCATCCACCACTGCGACTTTTACGCCGGTGCGCATACCTGGGTCCAGGCCGATGGTGGCTTTTTGCCCGGCGGGTGCGGCCAGCAGCAAATCTTTTAAGTTGGAGGCGAAGACTTTAATGGCTTCTTCTTCGGCTTTTTCGCGCAGCTCGCCGAGCAGATCGGTTTCCAAATGGGTGAGCAGTTTTACTCGCCAGGTCCAGCGCACCACTTCTGCCAGCCAGGCGTCGGCGGCGCGGCCCCGGTTGTGGATCTGCCAGTGCTCGGCAACCATCACCTCGCATGGGTGGGCGCTGCCGGGCAGCTCGTCGCCCACTTTAATGGCGAGGCTGAGTACGCCTTCGTTGCGGCCGCGGAACATGGCCAGGGCGCGGTGGGATGGCACAGATTTCAGCGGCTCGTCGTGCTCGAAGTAATCGCGGAATTTTTGCACCTCTTGCGAGCTGTCGTTGGCTTTTTCCGGCACAGCGCGGGCGGAGAGGGTCGCCTCTGTGTGGAGGAAGTGGCGCAGGCGGCCGAGCAGTTCGGCGTCCTCGCTGAACTTTTCCATGAGTATGTACTTGGCGCCATCGAGGGCAGATTTGACATCGTTAATGCTGTGCTCGGCGTTGAAGTATTTGGCGGCTTCAACTTCCGGGGCGAGGCTTGGGTCGGCCAGCAGGGCTTCGGCCAGTGGCTCCAGGCCCGCCTCTTTGGCGATTTGGCCCTTGGTGCGGCGCTTGGGCTTGTAGGGCAGGTATAAGTCTTCCAGGCGGTTTTTGGTGTCGGCAATGGCGACTTCGTGTTCCAGCTCGGGGGTGAGTTTGCCCTGTTCGCCAATGGATTTCAGGATAGCGGTGCGGCGCTCTTCCAGTTCGCGCAAATAGCGCAAGCGCTCTTCCAGGTTGCGCATTTGGCTGTCGTCCAGGCCGCCGGTGACTTCTTTACGGTAGCGCGAGATAAAGGGCACTGTGGCGCCTTCATCCAGCAGCGCTACGGCGGCGCTGACTTGTTGTTCCTGAACGTTTAATTCATCGGCGATGCGTTTGGCAATGCTGGGCAGGCGGCTGGCGGCTGCGGACGATAGGCTGGACATAGGCTTGGCTCGTGTGACGGCTAAAACGAAAGGCGATCATTATCGTCAAATCGCCCGCGCCTGCCAGACTTGTTTTTTGACGGTTTTGGGGTTTTGGGCGGCTTTTGGGCGGGCGGCGCAAAAAAACTTGCCGGGGGTGAATCCAGGGCTGGCGCTGGGGCATCCAAGTTAGTAACCCAGTTATTGGTTACCCACATTCAAACGAGGATTCCATCATGCGTTATTTCACATCGATCAAACCCCTTATGCTCACCGGCGCCCTGCTGCTGGCCTCCCCCTGGGGCTGGGCGGCGGATATGGCCGCCAAGGCCTACCCCATTAAGGATGTGGCCGAGCTGGCCGCCGGCGGCAATTTGCAGCTGGATATCCGCCAAACCGGCAGCGAATACCTGCGTATCGAGGCGCTGCCCGAGGTGCTGGAGCGGGTGAAGGTGGAGCAGGAGGGCGCGCGCCTGAAAATCACCGTGAAACATAAGGATGGGATGTTCGGCTGGTTCAAGGGCAATGACGACCAGGTGCAGGTGGTGCTGCAGGTAAAACAGCTCAACCGCCTGGAGTTATCGGGCGCGGCCAATGCCAATATGGGCCCCCTGCAAAGCGAGAATTTCCACTACGAGGCCAGCGGCGCGGCCAACGGCAAGGTGGAATCCATCAAGGCAGGTAAGCTGGCCTTCGGCCTGTCGGGCGCCAGCAACCTGCATATCCAAAACCTGGAGGCCCAGCAGCTGTGGGTGAACCTCTCGGGCGCTTCCAACCTGGAGCTAAAACAGGGTGGCAAGGGGGATAGCATCAAGGCGGATGCCAGCGGCGCCAGCAACCTGCGCGCCCGCGCTTTGGTGGTGGCCAAGGCCGAACTGGATGCCAGCGGAGCCTCCCATATTGATATGACGGTGAGTGAAGAGCTGGACGCAGAGGCCACCGGGGCTTCGTCCATTAATTACTATGGTGCGCCCAAGGCCAAAACCCACAGCAGCGGTGCCGGCCATGTAAACGCGCGGCAGGCGGATTAATGCGGGTCGTTCTTCTGGTGGTACATAGACCTATCGGCATGGCGCAGCAGGCTCTCCTCGCTGTCGCCATCCCGGGGGAATAGGGATAGGCCGATACTGGCGATAATCTGCACCCTGTGTTGGCCCTGGCTGTCGCGCAGTTCATAGGGTTGATGCAGGTTGGCGGCGATTTTGGCCACTATGGCATCCACCTGTTCCGGCTGGTCGATATTTTCCAGCAACACCACAAACTCGTCGCCGCCAAAGCGGGCGACGGTATCGCACTCGCGCAGGCTGGCCTCCAGGCGCCGCGCGACTGACGCCAACAGCAGGTCGCCCTGGCTGTGGCCCAGGCGGTCGTTCACCTCTTTGAACTTATCCAGGTCGATAAACAGCAGCGCCAGCTGCTGTTGCTGGCGTTTGGCGCGGGCCAGGGCCGAGTGCATGCGGTCGCCAAACAGGCGGCGGTTGGGCAGGGCAGTGAGCTGGTCGTAGAGCGCGCACTGGCGCAAATCGGCCAGCATTTGGTGCCGCTCCAGGGCGACGGCAATCTGGCTGCAGACAAATTGCAGCAATTCCAGGTCGCGGCTGTAGTCGTGGATGGGGTCGGCGTAGTTGCGGATCACCAGGGCGCCCAGGGTATTGCCCTGGCTGTTCAGGGGCAGGGCTAGCCAGGTGTAAGGCAGCTGGCTGGCGCGCTGGAATTCGGGGTCGCTGCTGGCGGCTATCTGGGCGGCATCCAACAGCAGCGCTTGGCCCTGCTGCAATAGCGGCTGGTAAATGCTGTCGGGTGCCAGCGCGGCGCTGGCCGGCGCTTGGCTATAGGCATCCACATGGAAGGGGAAGCTCAGTTGTTGGCCATCGTAAAGTGCCAGGCTGCAATGGCGGGCGGGCAACAGCTGGTTGAGGATTCCCGGCGCGCGACCAGCGCCCCGACCGG
>CAMLRI010000389.1 GCA_946482385.1 uncultured Cellvibrio sp. | reverse complement strand
GAGCAAACCCTGCAGTTCAAAATTGGTTAAACCGGTAAATAGGATAATTGCAAAGGGTTACATAGATTTTCGGATTATTTACAAGTTTTCTGCTTGGATTACTTACTGCTTAAACCCTTTGAATACGTATGCAGGCACAACTTGTATACCTGTCCTCAATCGTGAGGATGATGGAATATGTGCCAATCCCTGGATACCTGAGCGGTGTTAAACGGGTGTCGGCAATCCCGGCACGGCTCAGGCAGGGTGATACTGACAAGGCTTGCTGCTTTGTGAGGGATTGGCCAGGCTGATAAAAATAACGATTGACCCCATGCTCACATCCGGGGTTTAGCTTCGCTGCATAGCAGAAATCGCCAGTAACAATGGCGGCACAAGCCTTAAAAATAATGATAAACGAGGCAATCACCATGAGTTCATCCACATCAACCCTGGCATGGGGCGGTTTGCTTTTGCTCGGCACTTTTGCCAGCTGCGCCCAGGCCGATTGGTATTTTCGCGGCACGCCCAACAGTTGGGGCACCACAGCGCTCACCCAGCTCACCAGCAACACCTTTGAAACCTGCCAGAGTTTTACTGGCGGCGATGCTACGGGTGGCCCGCGCTTTAAAATCGACCGCTTCGGCAATTGGGCCGAAAATTATCCCACCAGCGACTATCAAGTCAGCAGCAACACCAGCTACAAAATTACCTTTAATTCCACCACCAAAGCCATTATTACCCAGGTAGTTAGCAGCTGTAGCGGCGGCGGTTTTAGCAAAGTATTCCCATCGCTCTATTTCCGTGGCACCGCCAACGCCTGGGGCACTACGGCCATGGCACTGGTCGCCAACAATACCTGGCAAGTGACTGTAGCGATGGATGGCCAAGCCAACCAGCGTTTCAAGTTCGATGTGAGCGGCAACTGGGCGCAAAACTACGGCGATAACAACAACGATAAGGTGCTCGACCAAGCCGGCGGCGATATTTACCTGAGCGGCTCTGGCGATTACAAAATTACCGTTAACGACCAAACCAAGGCCTACACAGTAGAAGCCCTTCCATGCACCACCAATTGCCCGGTGGCCGTATCCAGCCTGGGCGCGGTTTACTCGCCAACGGCCACTGTGTTTTCACTCTGGTCACCCGATAGCAGCAACGTCAAAGTCAAAGTGAACAATGTGCTGCACACCATGCAAAAGGTGCCCAACTTTGGTGGTTACACCGATGTGTACCAAGTAACAGTCAACGGCGATTTGCATTTGGCTGAATACAATTTTGTGGTGAATGGTGTCGACGTACGCGACCCCTACGGCAAAATGGCCAAGCCGCAATCCAACACCAATATTGTGATGGATATGTCGCGCACGGCATTGAGCGGCGGTTGGGCTCCGCGCCCCGCATTGGTTGCCCGCGAAGATTCTGTTATTTACGAAGTGCATGTGCGCGATTTCAGTATCGATGCCAGTTCCGGTGTAACCATCAGCAAGCGCGGTAAATACCTGGGTATGGTGGAAGGCGGCACTACTTATAGCAGTGTTAAAACCGGTATCGACCACCTGAAAGAATTGGGCGTTACCCACGTGCAATTGCTGCCGGTGTACGACTTTGCCACCTGCGATGGCCTGCCAGATACAGACCCTTGCTACAACTGGGGTTACGATCCGCGCAATTACAACGTACCGGAAGATCGCTATTCCCAAACTCCATTGGATTACGAAAACCGCGCCCGCGAATTCAAAACCATGGTGAATGAATTCCACAAAGCCGGTATCCGCGTGATTATGGATGTGGTGTACAACCACACCTATTCCAAAGAGATGTTCGAAAAAATCACGCCCAAGTATTACACCGCAACGGATTTGTCCGGCACCGGCAACTCTATCGATGCCGACCAGCCCATGGTTAGCCGCCTGATTCAGGACTCGCTGGAATACTGGGTGGAAGAGTACGGCATCGACGGTTTCCGCTTCGACCTGATTGGCATTTTCTCTTACGCCGAAGTGGAGAAGTGGGGTCGTCATTTAAATACCAAGTTTGCCGACCGCAACCTGTTGCTCTACGGTGAACCCTGGAACGGCTACGCCGGCGATCCCAAAGAAGGCCAGCGCGTGCGCTATGGCACCACCCGCTTTATGGTGGAAGAGCATGTGGGTGTATTTAATGGCGCCTACCGCGAAGCCATCAAAGGCAACAACGACGGCACAGCCACTGCCTATATGTTCAACAATGTCGGCCCCGCCGATTCCGGTTGGGCAATTTACGACGGCCTGCGCGGTTCACCCTATAGCTCTGGCGATAGCCGCAACGGCACCTGGTTCCGCAATTTCACCGCCGACCCGGAGCAGAGCATCAACTACATTTCTGCCCACGATAACTTCGGCTTGTGGGACAAAATTTACCTGAGCCTTTCCACCAACGTAGTGCAAAACAGCTCGCACCAGGTGCTCAGCCTAACGCCGCCCAGCAACCTGGGTTACGCCAAGCGCATTGCCAATTTTGGTATGGGTATGGTGTTCACCAGCCAGGGTATTCCCTTTGTTCACGCTGGCGATGAATTCCTGCGCACCAAAACCAGCAACGAGCAAATCAGCGTGCCCTCTGCCTGGAACTACGGCGCCCACGGCGGTACCCACAATACCTATGATTCACCCGATAGCTTCAACAGCATTAAATGGGCGAACAAGGCAAATAACGCGGCAACCTTCAAATACTTTAAAGATTTGATCAGCCTGCGCCGCAGCCATGTGGGCCTGCGCATGAACACCAACGCCGAAATTGGCCAGTACCTGAGTGTGGCTCGCCCAGCGGAGTTTGGTGGCGAAGTGGTTACCGGCTACATCAACAACCCGCGTGACACTTACGACCTGTTCGTGGTGTACAACAGCGGCGGCAACCGCTACGTCAACCTGCCTGCCGGCACCTGGACCCAAGTGGCCAACGCCACAGGCGCTACCAATGTTGGCGGCATCAGCGCCATGGCATTGGTGGAAGGTACAGCGGTGACGGTATTCCGCAAACCGCGCCAGTAATTTTGCTGGTGTGTCCCGTCCTAAAATAAGTTGACGGTTGTCCCGTCCTAAAATAAGTTGACGGTTTTTGTTTAAGCCAGCTCCCACAAAGA
>CAMLRI010000388.1 GCA_946482385.1 uncultured Cellvibrio sp. | reverse complement strand
TTGTAACTCGGCGCGCAGGCCGGCGTTATCCACAGTTGTGGATTTATGCTGTTGTGCCGCTTGCAGGCGCTGCGTAAAGCGCGCAAATTTTTCCGCATCGGCCAGGATGGCCAGCATGCTCTGGTGAATGGCTTCCTCAAAGGCGGTGTAATCAATTAATGCCTGGCCGCCATCGATACGCAACTTCTGGCCGTTAATACTGACCTGCCCAGTGTGGCAGGCGGCGCAGGTTAACCCCACCCAAGCCTTGCTGCCCTTGCCATCGCGGGTGATGCCTATGGGTAGGCCATCGGGGTTGTGCTTACTCGGCGGGCTGGCAATAAAGCCAAGGCTTTGCAAATAAGTGTTGTCGCGCAGCAGTGCATCTGTGTGCGGCTGCTCCAACGCCAGAAACCAGGTATAGGGAATAATGCGCGAACCGAATGAGGTGTAGGAAAGTTTATCCCGCACGGCCTGATCCCACCCCTGATCGAGAAAAACCACATCCGCCGGTGGCACAAATTTTATGTTGCTGTGGGAATCCTTATCAGAACACCCCGGCAACCCGGCAACCAGGGCTAACCCAAATACTAACCACCAAGGCTGCCCTGGCTTATGTTTCTTATTCCTGTTTTTTTTGTGCAACACATTAACCTGATTTGCCTTGTCACCCTTTTTATTCATGTTTACGTCCTCGCTCCATTGCTGTTGATTCTTTATCGACACTCACACAATAAAAACAACTCTCCAATAGCCTGGCAGACTCGCCGCCACTATTTTATGCAAGCCTTAACGGCGCCCTCCCAATAACGAACCCAGTATGCCGCGCACAATTTGCCGCCCCAGGCTGCTGCCCACGGCGCGCGCAGCGCTTTTGGCAAAGGCATCTACAGTGGCGCTGCGTTTGGCGGCGGCGCGCTCTTGCTCGCGTGCCATACGCTCCTGGGCTTGCTGTTGCTCGCGCTGAATGCGCTCCTGTTGTTTTTGCTGTTCTTTCAGTAATCGCTCCTGCTCTTTAGCCAATTGCGCCTGGATTTTTTGTTGTTCGGCCGTTTGGGCCTGCTGCGCCTGTTGCTGCTCCAGCTGTGCCACCCGCCCTTTTAAAATTTCGTAGGCAGATTCGCGATCCACCGCTTGGCTGTAAATATTTTTATAGGGCGAGCGCGCCATGACCTCCAAACGCTCTTCGGCCAACAATGGGCCTATGCGCGACCCAGGCGGGGCAATCAGCACCCGCTCCACGGGCGTGGGGGAACCCTTGGTATCCAGCACCGAAACCAGGGCTTCACCTATACCCAATTCGGTAATGACGGTTTCCGTGGCAAAGGCGGGATTGGGGCGGAAAGTTTGCGCGGCAATTTTTACTGCTTTTTGATCCTGGGGGGTAAAGGCGCGCAGCGCATGCTGCACCCGGTTGCCCAGCTGCCCCAGCACCGCCTCGGGAATATCTGCAGGGCTTTGTGAAATAAAATAAATACCCACACCCTTGGAGCGAATTAAACGCACCACCTGCTCAATTTTATCCAGCAGGGTTTTGGGGGCATCGTTAAACAGCAAATGGGCTTCATCAAAAAAGAACACCAGCTTGGGCTTGTCGGCATCACCTTGCTCCGGCAATTGCTCAAACAATTCGGCGATCAACCACAGCAAAAAAACGGCGTAGAGTTTGGGTTGGTTAACCAGGGTGGTCGCATCCAGGATATTGATTACCCCGGTGCCCTCCAAAGTAACTTGCATCAAGTGCTGCAAATCCAACGCTGGCTCGCCAAAAAATTGCTCGGCGCCCTGCTGTTGCAACAACATCAGGCGGCGCTGGATGGCGGCAATGCTGGCATCGCTAATGCCGCCATAGGTGTCTTCCAGGTTTTTGCGCTCGTCTTTCATCCAGTTGAGCATGGCTTGCAGGTCTTTTAAATCCAACATCAGCAAGCCCTGCTCATCGGCAATGGCAAAGGCGGCGTAGAGCACTGCGGTTTGGGTTTCGTTGAGCTCAAAATAATTGGCCAATAACAGCGGGCCGAAATCGGAAATGGTGGTGCGTACCGGGTGCCCCTGCTGGCCGTATAAATCCCAAAACACACAGGGGAATGGCCGCTGCTGGTAATCGCTAATACCTATGGTTTGAATGCGCTCATCCACCTTGGGGTGGGGCTTACCGGGTTTGGCCAAACCGGAGAGGTCGCCTTTAATATCGGCCATTACCACCGGCACCCCGGCTTTGGCAAAACCTTCCGCCAATACTTGCAGGGTTACGGTTTTACCTGTGCCGGTAGCGCCGGCAATCAGGCCGTGGCGGTTGGCCATACGCAAATTGAGCGATACCTGTTGTGCACCATTACCACCCATCAATAAAGTTGCTGTCATCATCAAACTCCGTGCAATTATTGCTTGTATCAGCGCTGCTTAAATTCAGCGTAAATTTCCAAATCCACCCAATCGCCCACGGCGGGCACCATATAGCCCAAACCAAAAGCCGAACGCTGGATGCGCGCCCGCGCCTCAAAGCCAATGACATAGGCGCCGCTTAACATACTATAGGCGCCGCCATTGAATTTAACCCGCAATAGCAACGGCCGGGTGACGCCGCGCAGGGTTAATTCACCGCTAAAATCTGCTTCATTGGCATTAATGACCTGCACTTGGCGGGTAGTGAATTGCGCCTGGGGATATTGGCTGGCGGCAAACCAACTGCCGCCGCGCAGGGTTTCTTCCAGCTCGGGATTGTTGACATCAATACTGGCAATATCTACCCGCGCGCTGAGTTTGGCGGCGGCGATATTGGCCGGGTCGAAATCCAATTGCGCCTCGCTGCGGTTAAAGCGCCCAACAAAGGTCGATAAATTCAGATGGCCAACTTTAAACAGCACGCTGGTGTGGCTGGCATCCAGTTGATACTGGCCTTTTTCCAGCTGTGCCATGCCGGTTTTTACCTTGGGCTGCACCAGGTAGCCACAACCGCTCAACAACCCGGCAGCGAACGAGCAGCACAGCAGCCAATGGCCCAGTAATAAAGGGTTCCGCCAAAAACAAAGGGATGCACCGCGCCAACGGTGCATCCCTTTATCGACCACTGCTGCAAGATTCCATGCAGCCATAATATTTAATCCGGCAAGGTGATGTTTAATTCCAGTACCGAGCAGT
>CAMLRI010000387.1 GCA_946482385.1 uncultured Cellvibrio sp. | reverse complement strand
TTAACACCCGCCGATGAGTGTTGGCCAACGCTAAAAACCAGGTGGGCGCTCAGGTGCCAGTTATTCATCAATGCATTTCCACCATTTGCACACGGCCATCGGGCATAACTTCAAACAGGGTAGTTTTCGGCTCCTCCAACCACATGGCCGCCACGGCGGTGAGCGCAATAGCTGCGGCGATGGTGAGGAAAAATACTGGCGTACTGACAAACGAAAACACCGTCAGAAATACCACCGCACCTATATTGCCGTAAGCGCCAACTATGCCGGCAATTTGCCCGGTGAGGCTGCGGCGGATCAGCGGCACTACCGCAAACACACAGCCCGCTGCCGAACCCAAAAAGAAGGAGCAGCACATCATGGCCGCTACCGCCAGGGCGATAGGCCAATCGCCATCGATCGACGCCAGCAACAAAAAGCCCAGAGCGGCACCGCTGAGCAACACCACCAGGGATTTTTTGCGGCCGAACTTATCGCTAATCCAACCGCCCGAAGGGCAGGAGGCCACATCCACAGCGGCAAAGCAGGCGCCAAACACACCGGCCAGGGCCACAGGTATGGCAAAGGTGCTTTGGAAAAACATCGGCAGCATAGACACCACCGCCAGCTCCGCGCCAAAGGTCACGGCATAGGCCAGGCTGAGGATGGCCACCTGCTTGAATTGGTACTGCTGCAACTTATCCACCGGGCGCACAAACAATTGTTTATTCAGGCTGTAAATTTTGCGCGACTGAACCACAAACAGCGCCAACAAGAGCGCGCCTATCAGCCACAGGCCGGTGTCGGCAATCAACCCCAGGCTGTTCACCTTCCAGGCCAACAACCCCAGGGCGCCGTACATGGGGATATTCATCACCAGATACAGCAACAGATCGCGCTTGCTGGTGACTTCCAGGCCGCCGGATTTATTGGGTTTGAAATAGGTGGAGCCAGCGGGGGTGTCGCGCACGGAAAAGTAATAGACAAATGCATAGGCAAAGGCGATCAGGCCCGTCAGGCCCGTGGCATAGCGCCAGCCATCGTCGCCACCCAGCAGCAGCGCCAGGCTTGGCAGGCTCACCGCTGCGGCAGCCGAGCCAATATTGCCCAGGCCTTTATAAATACCTTCGGCCAAGCCCATCTGCCGCGCGGCGAACCATTCGCTGATCATGCGGATGCCAATCACAAAACCGGCGCCGACAAAGCCCAATAAAAAGCGCGCCAATGCCAGGGCTTCAAAGCTGCTGGCCGTAGCAAAAAACACACAGAGAAAACCGCTCACCACCAGCAGCAGGCTATAAATAGCGCGGGGGCCAAAGGAATCCACCAGCATGCCCACCACAATGCGCGCGGGAATGGTAAGGGCGACGTTGAGGATCAACAGGGTTTTTACCTGCTGGTCGCTCAAGCCAAAACTCGCTTGAATCGCCAGCAGCAGGGGAGCATGGTTAAACCAAACCAGAAAGCTAATGAAAAAGGCGAACCAGGTTAAATGCAGGATTCGCGTCTTCCCTGTAAACGACAATAAATTCAGATTTGCACTATTTTTACTCACCACCTGCACCTCAAGGTAAATTTATGAGGCACAAACAGCAATAACTACGCCAAAAAACCAGGCGCGGCGTTTTTTAGGCCAAAAAACTCTGCACCAGATTAAATCACCACCACAAACTGCAACAAAAAGCCCAAAAACAGCTCAGCACGCACCATCACTTTACCCATTAGCGTGCAAATGTCCGCCAGGCATTTTCACCATTTCAGTTCACAGCCGGCCTGTATTTGCGGGAAAAACACCACTTCCCGCCCGGAGCCACAAGCACCACTATGCGGCTGCGCATCACAATGGCACAAGGCGTTAACCCTCGCCGACAAAATCGAGCACCACAAGTGCGCAAGCCATTATCAAACCCCGGCAGCGGCGTAATTTGCACCAATCACAACCAAACACCAGCATTCGCAGCTCCTATTTGGAGCACAACCAAAGGCAGTAACTGCACTTAAATGGCCCCAAAGGCCAAAACAGCCATGATTCGGCGCACCATCAAGGGTTTGGCATAGCCATTGCAAAACCCCCGTTAAGAAGTCCGTGCACTTCCTCCATGCAGGCCAAAAGGCACTCACCTGATGCCCTGCCGAAATTGACATAGCCTTAGCCGGAACACATGCCATGAGCGCACATCGTTTAAACCTGTTGGATTTTTCCAATAAATCCGTTGCGACCCTGCACTTCACCTGGTTCGCCTTTTTCCTCACCTTTGTGATGTGGTTTAGCCTTCCCCCCCTTAAACCACTCATCACCGCATCGCTGAATTTAACCCCGCAACAATGGGCCGCGCTGCTGACCCTCAACGTTGCACTCACTATTCCCGCGCGCATTGTGGTGGGCAGCCTGGTGGATAAATTTGGCCCCCGCGCCATTTACACCCTGCTGCTGGCGGTATCCGGCTGCATACTGATTGCCTTTGCCCTGGCGCAAACCTTTGAGCAACTGGCGCTGTTCCGCTTTTTGCTCGGCTTTGTCGGTGCCGGTTTTGTGATTGGTATCCGCCTGGTGAGCGAGTGGTTCCCCGCCCGCCAAGTGGGCTTGGCCGAAGGTATTTACGGCGGCTGGGGTAACTTTGGTGCCGCTGCTGCCGGCTTCACCCTGCCCTTCCTCGCCATCCATGTATTTGGCGGCGACGACGGCTGGCGCTATGCCATGATCACCGCCGGTGTGATTGCGATTATTTACTCTGTGTGTTTTTACCTGAGCGTGCGCAACACCCCCAAAGGCTCCACCTATTTCAAACCGAAAAAATCCGGCGGCCTGGAGGTCACCAGCAAAAAAGATTTTGTGTTCTATGTGCTGATGAACGTGCCCATGTACCTGATCCTGGCGGTACTGGCCTGGAAAATGTCGCCCACCAACCTCGGCCTGCTCAGCACTGCCACCACCTATGTGTTGTATGTGGTGTTGTTCGCCTTGTTTGTTTTCCAGTTCTCGCAAATTTATCGCGTGAATAAAGAGATGCTGAAAAATGGCGCGCCCGAGCACGACAAATACGAATTCAAACAAGTGGCTATTTTAAGTTGGGCCTACCTGGCTACCTTCGGTTCGGAAATTGCGGTGGTATCGGTATTGCCCGCGTTTTTTCTGGAAACATTT
>CAMLRI010000386.1 GCA_946482385.1 uncultured Cellvibrio sp. | reverse complement strand
TTGCATTAACAACTGCAAATCTTGCCGAAGCGGTTGTTCATCCTGGGGGGCTGGAAAATAACCCACGAACTCCCCCTGGGGGTTCACGATAAAAATCTGCGAGGAATGGTTTACCTGATACTGGTTGCCGGGCAGCTGCTCATTGAGTGCAACTATGGGCATATCTATGCCTGCGGGCACCCGCAGCAAACGCTGCTCCACTATGGCCGATCGCTCATAGCTGGCGCCAAAAAAACGCGCCATTTGCGCCAATTCGGCATTGCTGCCATGCACACCGATAATGTCCGGGTGAAAAAAATGAACGTAGCTCGCCAAATTGGCCAAAGAATCCCGCTCTGGATCAACCGTAACAAACAGCAGCTGTAAATTTTTAGCCCAAGGCTCCCGCAACAGGCGCGCCAAACGGCTAAGGGTGAGCGGGCAAAAATCCGGGCAACTACCAAAACCAAACACCACCAAATTCCATTTGCCCAACCATAAATTGCGCTCAAGCGCCTGGCCGGTGTGAATTTGCAAAGCCAGGCCAGGCACAGGCATTGGCGCGGGCAACAGCCGGGTATTGGCCAAGGGGAGTTCAGCAGCAGCGGGCGCTTTTGCCGATCCCACGAATAAATACGCGGCCGTGTAAACGCCCGCCAGTAAACAGCCCACAATGGCAGCGGCGCCCAATAAATAAATCCACCAGGGCTGGCGGGGGGCGTCGGGCGATAAAGATATATCGGCATTAGTCACGGCGAATAACCCTGGCGCTGATGGTTTGCTGGGAGCCATCGGCAAAGCGCAAATCCACGTCAATCTCGTCGCCCTCAACCAGCGATGCCTTGGGGCCCATCAACATCACATGGATACCGCCAGGCTGCAATTGCACTTGGCCCCCGGCGGGAATTTCCAGAGCATCCAGATGCTCCATGATTACCCTGCCCTCTTGTTGGCGCGTGGAGTGCAGCATGCCATGGGCGCAACAATCCGACGCCAAGCCCACCAGGGTTAGCGGTTGTGCGCCCTGGTTATTCAAGGTCATGTATACGGCATAAACCCGCGCCCCCGGTGGCGCCAGTGGCACCCAGGCATTATTTACCTGCAACTGTGCCGCCGCCGTGTTAGCCAATAACAACGCTGCCATTAGCTCTAATTTTAACGGCGCATTGGTTATATGTTTGGTGCGCCGCCAGGTTATTGCTACGGGCAAGCGCGCTATTTTTTCCCGCAGCCTAGCCATGGAAAAAACTCCAGGGCCAATAGTGATCTACCAGTAGCAATAAAAATAACAACATTAAATGCACTATGGAAAAGCGGAAGGTTTCCATCGCCAGGGTTTCACTGGGGCGATACTTCAAACGCCAGGCGTAGTGAATAAAACGTAAATTCAACGCAAGGCTGCCCAACAAATAAATAGCGCCGGACATACCCACCAAATAAGGCAGCAAACACACCAATAACAGCAGCAGTGTGTACAGCAAAATCACCAGCTTGGTAAATTCAATGCCGTGGGTGACAGGTAACATGGGGATATTGACCTTGGCATAGTCCTTATGGCGATGGATAGCCAGCGCCCAAAAATGGGGTGGCGTCCAGGTAAAAATAATCATCACCAGCAAGAGTGCATGGCTGTGGACTTCACCGGTAATTGCCGTCCAACCCAACAGCGGGGGCATAGCGCCGGCCAGGCCGCCAATCACAATATTTTGCGGCGTGGCGCGCTTTAGCAGCAGGGTATACACCACCGCATAACCCAAAAGGCTGAGCAGGGTTAATACCGCAGTTAGCAAATTAACCGCCGCAAGCAGCAAGGCAAAACCCAACACCGCCAGGGCACTGGCAAATAACAATGCCTGGGTTTGGCTTAAGCGCCCCTTGGGCAGTGGGCGCATGTAAGTGCGCGCCATTTGCGCATCAATTTTTTGATCGAGCAGATGATTAAATGCCGCCGCCGCCGCCGATACCATGCCTATGCCCAGGCTCGCCGCCAACACCAAACCCACATCGGGAATACCGGGCACCGCCAGCATCATGCCCACCCAAGCGGTTAGCACTAACAGCGCCACCACCTTGGGCTTGGTGAGTTGGTAGTAATCGCGCCAATGTGCCCTTGGCTCTTGCGCCGCCAGGGCATGAAGCAATTTAGTTGCCATAGGATTCCTCCATTTGCGCATCCGCCTGGGCCGGTGCGGCGGCGCGTGCCGGCAAACGCCAATGCACTTGCTGCAACACCACCACCAACATCATTAATAAATTGGCAGCCACCAAGTTGTGGGCAACCGCATTCCATAGCGGCAGCTGCGCCACAATGTTCATCAGCCCCAATAAAATTTGCAGGGCAAGCAACGCCAGTAAGGTTATGGATAACTTGCGCATCGCTGGAGTGCAGGCACGGCGCCATAACAACCAGGCGAAACTGCCCAACAAAATTGCAGTTACCAGTGCGCCCATGCGATGCATCACATGGATACTCATACGCGCCTCGTAAGGCAGCACACCGTATTCATAGGTTTCGTGGCCCAGGGGCATATGAAAAGCGGCATCAAGTGAAAAGCGCTGCTGCCAACCCGCCTCGCAGAACGGCAATTGGTGGCACACCACAGCAGCGTAATTGGCGGATGTCCAACCGCCCAGGGCGATCTGGGCAACCAATACCAGCAGCGCCAAATACCCCAGAGGTAACAATTTGCGCAGCCCAGGCTCTACCGCTGCACCAGGCTCAGCCATCGCATTAGCCAGGCAAGAGGCCAGGCGCACACGCAACAGCATTAATAAACACAACAAACTAAAACCGCCGAGCAAATGCCCCAGCACCACCAGCGGCAATAAATTCAGGGTAACAGTCCACATGCCCAGGGCCGCTTGCAGCACCACCAGCAATAACAAAACGCCGCTGTGGCCGCGAAAACGCCCAAGTGCCAAGCTAGCAATAAAAATAGCCAATACACATAAACCCAAGAGGCCCGCGATATAGCGGTGCAGCATTTCATTGCGCGCTTTGTGCGGCTCTATAGTCGCCTCGGGGAAATTATTCAGCGCCTGCTCAATATGGTGATCCTGCACGGGAGGGTGCAATAAACCATAACAGCCTGGCCAATCCGGGCAGCCCAAGCCCGCATCAGTTAAGCGGGTATAGGCGCCCAGGG
>CAMLRI010000385.1 GCA_946482385.1 uncultured Cellvibrio sp. | reverse complement strand
TAGCCTGGTGCGCCAAACCGTATCCGGCTACAAGCACCGGGGGCTTTCCGGCGAGGTGATGGAGTTGTGCGACAAGCTGCGCCAAAGCGGCTTTGTGGTAGAACTGGCAGGAGAGATTCCCCAACTGAGCCCCCGCGCCGAAACGGCGATGATACTGGCGCTGACCGAGCTGACCACCAATATCCTGCGCCACAGCAAGGGCGACCACTGCCAAATTGAATTTTCGCGCAACCCCGAGGAGATTTTGGTGTGCATGCGCGACAACGGCAGCGTTAGCAAACTGGTGCCCGGCAATGGCCTTACCGGTATTAAGGAGCGCCTTCAGGCGCTGGCTGGCGATCTCCACGCCAATATCCATCGCGGCTGTGAATTTTTAATCTCCCTGCCCGCGCGCGAACTGCAACAGCAATAGGTCCCCTATGAAAATTTTATTAGCCGAAGATCAATCCATGGTGCGCGGTGCCCTGGCGGCCCTGCTGGGTATGGAAGAAGGATTCGAGATCACCCAGGCGGAAGATGGCGACCGCGCCTGGTTGCTAATGAAGCAGCAGAGCTTTGATATTTTGCTCACCGATATCGAAATGCCCGGCCGCTCGGGGCTGGAGCTGGCGCAGTGGGCAATCCAACAAAAACTGCCCATCAAAATCATCATCATCACCACCTTTGGCCGCTCGGGTTATATCCGCCGCGCCATCGACATGGGGGTATCGGGCTTTTTATTAAAAGATGCACCCTCCGACCAGCTGATCGACGCCATCTACAAAATCATGGACGGCAAGCGGGTGATCGACGGCGAGCTGGCGATGATGGCCCTGGGTGAATCCGACCCGCTCAACGATAAGGAGCGCCGCGCCCTGCGCCTGGCGGCCGAGGGCAAAACCACGGCGGAAATTTCCAACACCCTGCATTTATCCGAAGGTACTGTGCGCAACTATTTGTCGGAGGCCATCGCCAAACTCAATGCCGCCAACCGCGTGGATGCCGCGCGTATCGCCCGTCAAAAAGGCTGGATTTGATTGCCCTAAAACCTGGGCAACATCCCTCATATGCATATAGTCATGCTGGCCATCAGCTAAACGATCAGGCTATTATCCCCTGCCCCCAGCGGGGGGAATTTACAGCGACCCGGGCACCCCGGCCCCGCGACTCATAATCGCTAAAACAAGCATCAACAATAACAACAGGAATAGCCATGACATCCTTTGAGCCTTTGACGCTGGATCAACTGCGTCACCTACCCGAATACGCTGCGCTAAGCCGCGCGCGCCAGAAAATTGTTTGGCCCCTGGCAGCGGCCACCATCATTGCCTACTTTGCGCTAATCCTCGCCATCGCCTTTCGCCCCGAGCTACTCGGCCAGCCTATTGGCGCCGGTGTTACCTCCCTGGGTGTGGCACTGGGCTTAGGGATCATCCTTTTCTGTATGGTGATTACGGGCATTTATGTGCATTACGCCAACACAGTGCTGGAGCCACTGGCCCAGGCTGTGCGCGCCAAAGCGGGGGCAACAGAATGAGATTCATGCCCCTATTTACTGCTTTTGCCGCCCTGCTGGGGTTGATCAGCGCCGCCGCCTGGGCCGAGGGCGCGCGCAACCGCAGCGCCGATGTCTCCGCCATCATCATGTTTGTCGCCTTTGTCGCCGTTACCCTGGGCATCACCTACTGGGCGGCGCGGCGCACCAAAACCGCCAAGGATTTTTACGCCGCAGGCGGTGGTATTACCGGCTTTCAAAATGGTTTGGCGATTGCCGGCGACTATATGTCGGCGGCCTCCTTCCTGGGGATTGCCGGGCTGGTGTACAGCTCGGGTTTTGATGGCCTGATTTACGCCATCGGCTTTTTGGTGGGCTGGCCGATTGTGTTGCTGCTGATCGCCGAGCCACTGCGCAACCTGGGCAAATACACCTTTGCCGATGTGGCCTCCTTCCGCCTGCAGCAAAAACCCATTCGCATCCTGGCCGCCAGCGGCTCCCTGGTAACGGTGATTTTTTACCTGATTGCGCAGATGGTGGGTGCAGGCAAGCTGATCGAGCTGCTGTTTGGCATGCAGTACGAAGTGGCGGTGGTGCTGGTGGGTGTGTTGATGACCCTCTATGTCACCTTTGGCGGCATGCTCGCCACCACCTGGGTGCAACTGATTAAGGCGGTGTTGCTGCTCTCGGGCGCCAGCCTGATGGCGGTGCTGGTACTGGCACAGTTTGGTTTTAGTTTTGAGGCGATGTTTGCCGAGGCCACCCGGGTACACGCCAAGGGCGCCGCTATTATGGCCCCCGGTACCCTGGTGTCCGACCCGATTTCCGCCATCTCCCTGGGTATGGCGCTGATGTTCGGCACCGCCGGCTTGCCCCATATTTTGATGCGCTTTTTCACTGTGCGCGATGCCGTCCAGGCGCGCCGCTCGGTGTTCTATGCCACGGGGTTCATCGGCTACTTCTACATACTCACCTTTATCATCGGCTTTGGCGCCATAGTCCTGCTGCTGAAAAACCCCGACTACTTTACTGCGGGCGCGCTTACCGGCGGCGCCAATATGGCGGCCATCCACCTGTCCCACGCCCTGGGTGGCGACCTGTTGCTGGGGTTTATCTCGGCAGTAGCCTTCGCCACTATCCTCGCGGTGGTATCTGGCCTCACCCTGGCCGGCTCCAGCGCCATCTCCCACGACCTTTACGCCACCCTGCTGCTCAAGGGCGAGCGCGACGAGAAAAAAGAGATTCGCGCTTCGCGCATTGCCACCATTTGCCTGGGCGTGATTGCGGTGCTGCTGGGGATAGTGTTTGAAAACCAGAACGTCGCCTTTATGGTGGGCCTGGCCTTTTGCGTGGCTGCCAGCGCCAACTTCCCAATTTTGCTGCTGAGCATGTACTGGCGCCGCCTCACCACCCGCGGCGCGGTTATCGGCGGCGGCCTGGGGTTGTTCACGGCAGTGCTGCTGGTGTTTATCGGCCCCACCGTGTGGGTAGACGCCCTGGGCTTTGAACAGGCCATTTTCCGTTACAAGTACCCGGCCATTTTCTCCATCAGCATCGCCTTTATCGGTATTTGGTTATTCTCCCTGTTGGATAAATCCAAAGCCGCCCAAGCCGAGCAAGCCGCCTTTGATGCGCAATTTGTGCGCTCGCAAACCGGTATAGGC
>CAMLRI010000384.1 GCA_946482385.1 uncultured Cellvibrio sp. | reverse complement strand
CCTGGAAACCCTGATGGAGCGGGTGGATACAGCGCTTTACCAGGCCAAACAGGGCGGCCGCAATCGTATAGCCCTGGCGCCAGATACCAGCCCCCTGGGTGTTTAATCCCTCGCCCCAAAAACATAGCTGGCCGTTATTCAAATAAAAACGCCTTTCAAAATAATTTGACAGAAAATCAGCATCTAACAACCAAGGCTAATAGATGCTTTAAGCGAACTATACTGTTACTCACCTCCCCTTGGGCACAAGCTCACCGCAACATGGATTGGCCATGGCGCTCTTCGATATTTCCAACATTATCGGCTCCACTATTTATTTTGTGTTTGCCTTGCTGCTGGTGTGGATCAGCCGTATACCGCGCACCAATCCTGGTGCTGGCTATTGGGCTGCGGCCATGTTTGCGGCTTTTTGCGGGCGCATGCTGTTGGTGTTAATGCCGCCGGTATTGCACAGCACCTTCACCGAAGCTATCTACAGCGCTTGCACATTATTGGAAAAAAGTTTTTTGTTGCTGGGCGCTTTTGCTTTTTTTAATCAGCCGCAATATAAGCGCCTCTACCTGGCTTTTATCGCTATAGGTTTTGTTTGGGTTGCCAGTTATTCGGCGAGCGGTTTTTATCCCGCCCTCTATGGTGCGGGTCTCAGCCTGTTCAATAGCGGTTCACTATTTTTATTTGCCTATATCGCCTACCGCGAACGCCACCAATTACCTCACCCGCGCATGTTAGTTACGGCAATTATTGGTTTGCTACTGGGCCTGCACTGGGGCAGCTTCCCTGTGCTGCGCCTCACCCCTGATTGGTTGGTGCCGGGATTTTTTATTGGCACCAGTTTAATGATGTTGCTCTACCTGAGTTTAATTGCGGCGGTGCTGCAACAATTCCAGCAGCGCCTGGAAGATGCCGAGCATCACGCCCTCGACCTGGCCTACCACGACCCGCTCACCGGGCTTAATAACCAACGCTATATGAATGCATTGTTTGAGCAGGCGTTGCGGCTCGCCACACGCCCACACCAAATTCTCGCCGTAATTTATATCGACCTGGACAACTTTAAACCCATCAACGACAACGCTGGCCACCAGGTTGGCGACGAAGTATTAAAAACCATCGCCCAGCGTTTGCTCATCCACACCCGCAGCACTGATATTTGTGCCCGCATTGGCGGTGACGAGTTTGTGGTAATCGCCACCCAATTGGAAAGCGAGCAGCACGCCCAATTAATTGCCGACAAACTATTGCAGCAATGTTGCGAGCCGGTGCAAATTAACCAGCGCAACTACCACCTGGGTGCCAGCATAGGCATTAGCATCTGCCCCAACCACGGCAACGATTTGGAGCAGCTGCTTAAAACCGCTGACCAGGCCATGTACGGCGTTAAAAAAAATGGCAAAAGCGGCTACCAACTCTTCCACAGCGCCAGCCTTGGTTAGCTCGCCATTGCCGGGCCAAATCCTCCGCAGCGATTGCCGGGCGCACAAGTGCTTGTTATGCTCGCCCACACCCGGTTATTAACTCGCACAGGATGCCGCTATGGAACTCGCCAAACAAGCCATCAATGCCGCCTACCAGGCCGAAGTCACCAACCTCTACAAAGCCCTCTCCGACGCCCTGCTAATGGCGCAAGCCGACACCAATAAACAAGACAGCGCCAAAGAAAAATTCCGCCGCGGCCTGGAGCGCGCCCACAGCGTATACAACACGGCGCTGAGTATTTCCGGGGCAAACATTAATTAATTTTTTTGCACAGAGGCATGGCTATGCAACACAAAACCCTAACCCGATCCAACAACAGCATGCTGTTTGGTGTTTGCGCCGGCCTGGCCGAATTTATTGGCTGGGGCGCAGGCAAGGTGCGTATCATTTGGGTGCTGCTCACCATTTTTAGCTGCGGTGGTTTGGTCATCGCCTATATTATTTGTGCGTTTATATTTCCCAAGCCCACACGGGGCGAGCTGCTTGCCAGCCAGGGTAGCAACAACAGCGGCAACAACCACCCACGGCCATAGCGCGCCACACAAATAGGGAATTTATGAATAACAACAAGTACTCCTCGCGCCGCCAGCTGCTCAAAGCCCTGGCGGCCACCGGCATAGCCAGCCAATGCGGCTGGCTATTGGCCTGCGCCCAGCCGGGCAATCGCAACCAATCAGACAATCGCTCACAGTCAGATCCTAAAACAGCGCAAGCATTGCTGCGTTTGGAGCAACAACACCTGGGCCGCCTGGGTGTGGCCGCGCTGGATACCCACAGCGGCCAATGGCTGCTGCACCGCGCCGACGAGCGCTTTGCCATGTGCAGCACTTTTAAATTAATTCTCGCCGGCGCCGTGCTCGCCCAGGCAGCACAACACAGCGGTTATTTGCAAAAACATATTCATTACACCGCGCAAGATTTAGTGCCCCATGCCCCCATCACCGAGCAGCATCTGCAACAGGGTATGACCATTGGCGAGCTCTGCGCTGCCAGCTTGCAATACAGCGACAACCCTGCCGCCAATTTATTAATGCGCGAACTCGGCGGCCCCGCCGCTGTAACGCGCTACGCCCGCAGCCTGGGCGACCAACAATTCCAATTGGATCGCTGGGAAACCCAACTCAATAGCGCCATCCCCGGCGACCCGCGCGATACCACCACACCCAGTGCCATGCTGCACAGCTTGCAGCAACTCACCCTCGGCAACGCCCTGCCGGCAGCAGAGCGCGCGCAATTAATTAGCTGGCTGCGCGGCAACACCACCGGCAACCAACGCATCCGCGCCGCACTCCCCAGCAGCTGGCAAGCCGGCGACAAAACCGGCTCCGGCGCCTACGGCACCAGCAACGATGTCGCCATTATTTTCCCACCCAACCGCCAACCCATTTTATTAGCCGTGTACTTCACCCAACCCGCCCCCGACGCTGCCTGGAATAGCGAAGTCATAGCCGAAGCCAGCCGCGTGGCCTTGCGCTTGTTGGGGTTTGGTGAGTTGGTGTAATGGGGTGTAATTTTTTGCGGTGGGGTTGTGGGGGTATATTGGTGGTAGTGGGGGAGTTGTTTAACGTCTGCTTTGTGCCCAAAGCGGACAGTGAGTTGGTTGACAGATAACCTATAGTGCTGATGTGACATGTTGGCCACTGAAAAAATAACATAATGGTGTAGAGCTAAT
>CAMLRI010000383.1 GCA_946482385.1 uncultured Cellvibrio sp. | reverse complement strand
CGCTCCCCCGGTGATAGCACGCCGACAATGGGCGCCGAGCCGGATTTCACAATCGAGCCCATGGCTTTTTCAACAATATTGGATAGCCCGCCTTTTTTATTACCCGGTGTGGTATTGGCGCTGCGGTCGACCATACCGGCGGCCAAATAATCGTCGTACCACTGCATTTCGTGAATAATCGCCTGGGCCACCTCGGCATTGGCAGCGCGCGCGGTTAATTGCGCTATGCCATCGCGCACTTCGGTGTTTTCCGAAAACATCACTGTGGCACCGGCGCGCACCAACAAATCCGCTGCGTAACCCAGCGCCGGATTGGCGGTGATGCCGGAAAAAGCATCGCTGCCACCGCACTGCATACCCACCACCAAATCGGCCGCCGGGCAAGTTACCCGCTGGCGTTTATTCAAGCGCTGCAAATGGCTTTCGGCCTGGCGCATGATGGACTCAATCATGCTCATAAAACCCAGATGTTGCTCGTCTTGCAGGCACACCACCTGGGGGCCATCCACCACATGGGCAGGAATGGTTTCCGGGGGAAGCAGGCGGCTGGGCTGCAATTTTTCGCAGCCCAAACTCACCAGCATAATTTCGCCACCAACATGGGGAGTGAGCGCAATCTTGCGCAGGGTGCGAATCGGGATAGGCGCATTGGGTGCATCTATAGCTACACCGCAACCATAGCTGTGGGCCAGCGCCACTACGCCATCGACATTGGGGTACTTGGGCAACAATTCTTCGCGAATGCGCTTTACTGCAAAATCCACCACACCCGCCACACATTGCACGGTTTGGCTAATGGCCAAAATATTGCGCGTGCCGACACTGCCATCGGCATTGCGGTAACCTTGAAAGGTAAAACCGCTGAGGGGTTCAGCCAGTGGATTGGCGCGCGTGGCTATGGGTAAATTTTCCAGGCCCCGCGCTGCGGGCATCTCTAAATTGTGTTCATTCACCCAACCGCCCTGGGCAATAGCCAGCTTGGCCACACCAATAGTTACGTTGTACCTGATCGCCGCTTCGCCCTGGGCAATAGCGCGCAGCGCCAGTTTATGGCCCTGGGGAATTGGCTCCTGCAGCACTACCCCCGGCAATACCTGGGTACCGGCGGGCAAGCCGCCGGGAGTAACCACAACGGCAACGTTATCGTCCGGATGGATTTGGATAACCAGTGGCGCCATACAACAACCTCGAACAGATTTATACCGCTGTAGCGGTGCGGATGGATCGCGTGAGGGTGATGCGTTTTATGTCACCCACCACACATAAATAACTCACAATCGCCAGCACAGCATGGGCACCGACATAAGCCAGGGCAGCCGCAAAAGAACCTGTCGCCTGCACCAAATAACCAATCACTATGGGCGTGACTATGCCGGCAGTGTTGCCAAAAGTATTGAACAAACCACCGGAAAGCCCGCCCGCCTCTTTGGGCGACGTATCGGCCACCACGGCCCAACCCAAAGCGCCCACGCCTTTGCCAAAATAGGCCAGCGACATAATCGCAATCACCAGCGTATCTGTAGCCACATAATTGCAACCGATCATGCTGGTGGACATCAACATACCCACCACTATGGGCAGCTTGCGCGACAGGGTAATCGAATAGCCTTTTTTCATCAGCCGATCCGACAACCAGCCGCCACTGATGCCGCCAAGAAAGCCGGCAATAGCCGGCAGTGAGGCCAAAAAGCCCGCCTGCAAAATATTCATGCCGCGCTCTTGCACCAAATAAATGGGGAACCAGGTTAAAAAGAAATAGGTGAGCGAATTAATACAGTACTGGCCAATATAAACACCCAATAACATGCGCGATGACAACAATTCTTTGATACAGGCCAGGGTGGCGACGGAACTAGTCGCCTGTTGCTTCCGATCCAACTCCACCAGGGCACCGCCCTGTTCCATATACTGCAGTTCGCCGGCGCTAAGGCGCGGATGATCCTTGGGGCTGTAAATGGTTTTAAACCACACCAGCGCCACCAACATACCCAGCGCGCCCATAAAAAAGAAAATACTTTGCCAACCGTAGTGGTGCACTATCCAGCCCATTAAAGGGGCGAAAGCAACAGTGGCAAAATATTGTGCCGAATTAAAAATTGAAGCGGCCAAGCCCCGCTCCTGGGTGGGAAACCAGGCGGAGGTTATACGGCTATTGCCGGGAAAAGCAGGGGCTTCGGATGCGCCCACCAACAGGCGCAAGGCAATTAACAAGATAAAAGCCGCCGCACCGCTGAAGAAGCCGACAAAACCCTGCAACAGGGTAAACAGCGACCACAAAAAAATACTGCAGCCGTAAGTCATTTTGGAGCCGAAGCGGTCGAGCAGCCAACCGCCGGGCAATTGCGCCAACACATAACTCCAGGCAAAAGCGGAAAAGATATAACCCATTTCCACTGGCGATAGCCCCAGGTCTTTGGCGATATCCGGGCCAGCGATGGCAATAGTCGCGCGGTCGGCGTAGTTGATGGTAGTGGCGATAAACAACATGGCCAAAATACCCCAACGAATGCGCGACTGCCCCAATACCTGGGCGACGGAAGGGGATGCTGGTGCCTGGGCCATAAACTACACCTCGGGGGCTATTGTTATTGTGATTTTTGTGACGGGAATCTGCTCTGGGCCATTGTGCTGGCTAATCATTGCCAAATCAAACCAATGGCTAAATGGATCAATCCAGTTTGCGTATAAATAAAAAAGCCGACAGCAAGGCTGCCGGCCTGTTTTGACTTGTTGCTCTTGGGTGATCAGCAAGTGCGCGTTGGTGATCAGCAAGTGCGCTTATTCAAAATGGGCAGAGAGCTTTTGCCCGTTGATCTCCAGATCGCTAAAGGTGACATTTTTCAGGTGTTTAAAATCCATAAACTGCTGCGCGGATTTAACCTTGATATTTTTAAACAGCACATCCTGCAGGGGTTGCGCCTGGGGTGCATGGCCGATAAAAAAGGTTTCTACTTTTTCGGCGGTAATATTTTCAAACACTATGTCCTGGTAGCGCGAGGGAAAATTACCGCCCAAATAACCGGCGGCATAACTCAAATCAAACCAGAACAGGTATTTGGTTTCGCCTATCTTGATGTTGCGGATGCGCACATGCTCGACGCTGCCGCCGCGATCCAGGTTGGCTTTTAAACGAAAAGCCGAGGTGCCTTTTAAATAGGTATTAT
>CAMLRI010000382.1 GCA_946482385.1 uncultured Cellvibrio sp. | reverse complement strand
GAACTGATTCGTGTACGCCTGAGCTCCGCCGCGCCAACAGCTAACCCTGCGCAGCATCAGGCGATGCAGAGCAATAACGACGCAAAATCTGCGCAGTATTAATCACCAAAGACGATGAACAATTCGATGAGCTTTTTCACGGTTTACCGGCCGCCCCTGGCTGCGGCGGCGTTTGTATGGGCGATCACTGGATTGGCCCTTGGCAGTAGCAGCAGCCTGGCTGCCGGCCAAACCCGCGCACCGGTGAAAGATCCGGAAAGCATAGACACAGTGGTGGTTACGGGCACCCGCACGGCCAAATTGTTGGGCGATTCGCCGGTGTCGATTGAGGTGGTCAGCGGCGAAACCCTGCGCAAGGTTTCGCAAACCACCTTGGCACGGGGGCTGGATTATTTGCCGGGTGTGGTGGTTAAGCGCAGCACCAAAGAAGGCTACAACATTTATATGCAGGGCTTTGATGGCGACCGCGTACTGGTATTGGTCAACGGCCGCCGCTTGATTGCCCCCACTGGCGCGGCGGTGGACCTGGACCAGATCAGTGTTGCCAACATCGAGCGCATTGAAATTTTGCGCGGTGCCGGCTCGGTGCTTTACGGCAGCTCCGCCATGGGCGGGGTGATCAACATCATTACCCGCCAGGCCGACCACAACCAATTGGGCTACACCAGCGAGGCTGCGCGCTATCTTGGCAACGAAATTGCGGGCGAGGAAATAGCCTACCAGCACCGCCTGGAAGCCAGCTTGGCCAAAGGTAGTTGGCGATCCCAACTTAACCTGCAACAAGTGGACGATGTAGGTTTTGATTATGACGGCATAGCGGTACCGCAAACCGCTGCCGGTGTAGAAAAACAATTTGCCCAAGGTCTGCTGGGTAAGGATTGGCAGGCGTTAAGTGCGGACTACCAGGTGCAATATCTGGAGGAAAGCAAAAACAAAGCCTCGGCGCGGGTGCCAGGGCAGGGCAGTGTTATTAGCTATCTGTCGAATGTGGAGCAAATTCAGCACGACCTGGAAGTGCGTGAAGCCGTGGGTTCCAGCTCCCATCATTTTTCTGCACCCAGTTGGAAAATATTGGGGCGTTATAGTCAGCACGATGAAATCAGTGGCCAATCCAATTGTTTGCGCGATGCGGAAATACAACTGAGTGAAATGGAAGGGCAAAAATCCTGGCAGGGAAAAGGTTATGAATGGGTGGCGGGGCTAGGGGCGCGGCGCGATTTTATGCACCAGCAAAAATTGCCGGGCCAAGCCTGTGTTGCCGGCAACCCAATTGAAATCGACAGCAAAAGCAGCAACAGCCTGGAGGCCTACAGCCAATATTCCTGGCTGGTGGATAACGGCGAATACCTGGCGGGTGTGCGCCTGCAGGAGGATTCGGATTTTGGTACGCACCATGCGCTGCGCGCCAGCCTACTAAAAAAATTCAGCAACAGCGACAGCAGCCACTGGGCTTGGCGCGCAGGCTTGGGGCAGAGTTATCGCGTGCCCACCCTCAAGGAGCGCTTTTACCAGTTCGATCACAGCCAGCTGGGCTACATGGTGCTGGGCAATGAAAATTTGCAACCGGAAACGGCGCTCACCGCCAACACCAGTGTCAGTTGGGATTGGGCTGGCGCCGGCACAGTGCAATTCAACCACGAATTAAACCTGCACTATGCCGAGGCGGATAATTTAATCGAGTCTGTTGTGGATGCGGAGGCCTCTACACCCAGCCTAACCATAAACCGCTATGCCAATTTTGAAGAAACGCGTATCAATGGTGCCGACCTGAGCAGCAAATTGGCAATTGCCAACTGGAACCTGCAATTCAATTACGCCTACCTGGAAGCCTACGACAGGCTTAACGGCAAGCGTTTACCCAATCGCCCGCGCCACCAAATTAAAGCCAATATTGGCCACCGCTGGGCTGCGTATGATCTGGATACGCTGTTTTATCTGGTGTACGAGCAAGGCGAATATCCCGACAACAATAAACCCAT
Organism: uncultured Cellvibrio sp.; assembly: GCA_946482385.1. The sequence continues at coordinate 1,197 of CAMLRI010000382.1, read as the reverse complement.
CGGCGAGGGCGATTACCTGGGTCTAAATTTTAGCCTCTCGCAGCAGCTGACCCGCCATTTTAGCTGGCGCCTGGGTGTCGAAAACATGCTCGATGAGCACCAGCAAACCAACCTTGTTAGCGCCGGAAAATTCGATGCGCGCCCGGTTAGCAGCCGTCGGGTATATGCCGGATTTACGATTAACTTTTTTTAAATTTACGAATAACTATTTTTTAAATAGTTACGTAATAAACCTTACGGAGTTTTTATGAAACCTTATTTGCTTATCGCCCTTGCCTGCAGCAGTCTCATACTGACAGCCTGCGGTGGTTCCGACGGCAGCAGCCAATCGTCCAGCAGCCAATCGTCCAGCAGCCAATCGTCCAGCAGCAGCTCCAGCGCCAGCAGTGTGTCATCTGGCAGTTCCAGTGAAATTTCCAGTGAAAGTTCATCTTCGAGTGAAAGCTCTTCATCCAGCAGCAATGTGGCAACCAACATGCAGGCTGTTGGCCCACTCAGCACGGGGACGGCCAGTGTGCCGGTAAAAGTGTATTTTGATTTGGATAACAACCAGGTGCTAACACTCAGCGAGGAGGAGGCGGCAGCCAATAGCGATTGGGATATAGCTTTGCGCCGCACCAAGGTTTACCTCAACTCCTCTGCAGCGGTTAAAGCCTATGCCACAGGTAACAACGCCGATTTTTTTGATGCAGAAGGCGAGCCGGTGGTCAGCCAGTTTGTCAATGCGACTGCCGAGGGGGAATTGTCCGATTTTATAGCCGTGGAAGCGGCGGCGATTCCAGCTGCCAGTGAGTTCACAACCGACGCCAGCGAATTAATTATTGGTGATAAATTTTATCACTATGATGTTTCTACCCATGTGGTCAGTGCCGCAGACGAGCGCTATTTTGTGGTTTATTCCGACGGCAATTACAGCAAAATCCGCGCAAAAACCCTAACCACAGCGGGCCGCGTGCTGGCCACTATTACCCTGGGGGTGGCGCAACAACTCAGCCCCGCTACCAGTTTTGGCGATGAGGTGGAAATGGTTGTAAACGCCTCGGGTTGCAGCGGCGATAAAATCTATATCGACCTGGATGGCCGCACCCAAGTCACCGCCGATGATGCCTGGGATATCTACTTGCCCTGTGTAACCCTCAGCGGCAATACCGGTGCCGGTTATGAAATGCACATTGCCGCCGATGCCACTGCCATTGC
>CAMLRI010000381.1 GCA_946482385.1 uncultured Cellvibrio sp. | reverse complement strand
GATGGGGCACTGGCCGACGCAGGACTTACAGGCCAAACAGCCCTGCATGGATTCGTTCACTTCGTGGGAGAAGTCGTAGTCGCCGCGGCGTTTGCCGAGGGTGTTGATCACCCGCGCCGGCAGGTTGAACAGGAAGTTGGTGCGTTTGAGTTTTTTGCTTTCGGCCAATGGGTTAACGCCGCGCTCGCTCATTTGCTTGAGCCATTCGCGCATTAAAGAGGCGCGGCCCTTGGGCGAGTGTTTGCGTTCGCGGGTGCCTTTCCAGCTGGGGCACATGGCGTCGTTGGGGTTCCAGCTGTAGCAGAGGCCGTTGCCGTTGCAGTGCATGCCTTCGCTGTAACCCTGCCATACCTGTACGGGAATTTTGCGATCCTGTTGGCCGCGGGTGGTTACCCCGTCAATTTTCAATAAGTCGATATCGGCAGCAGGGGTGGCAATTTTGCCCGGGTTTAATTGGTTGCGCGGATCGAATACCGCTTTGATGCGTTGGATTTGCGGGTAGAGCTCGCCAAAAAATGCCGGCGCATATTCCGAGCGCACGCCCTTGCCGTGTTCGCCCCACAGCAGGCCGTTGTATTTTTGGGTGAGGGCAACCACCTGGTCGGTGATGATGCGCACCATTTTTTCCTGCGCCGGATCTTTCATATCCAGCGCCGGGCGCACGTGCAGCACGCCGGCGTCCACATGGCCGAACATGCCGTAGGTGAGTTGGTGCTGGTCGAGCAGGGCGCGGAACTCGGCAATAAAATCGGCCAGGTTTTCCGGCGGTACGGCGGTGTCCTCGACAAAGGGCACAGGGCGGATTTCGCCTTCCACATTGCCCAGCAGGCCCACGGCTTTTTTGCGCATGCCCCAGATTTTGTTAACCGCATCGCTGCCCCAGGCCACCGAGTAACCGATGCGGCCGGTGCTGGCATCCTGCGCGCCCTGGTCGAGCAGGTCGGTAAGGCGTTTTATTTCCGCTTGCAATTCTTCATCGGAATCGGCGGTGTATTCCACCAGGTTGATGCCCTGGATTTTTTCGCCCGAAGCCGGCGCCGGGAAAAATTCCGCCACGCTGTGCCAGACGATATCGTTCATCGCCAGGTTGAGCACTTTGGAATCCACGGTTTCGATGGAGGTGGGGTTGGCCTTCATCAACTCGCTGGCATCGCGCAGCGCTGCGTTGAAATCGCGGTAGTTGACGTTGATCAGCGCACTGACCTTGGGGATGGGCAGTAAATTGATTTTCGCTTCGGTAATAAAGCCGAGGGTGCCCTCGCTGCCGCACAAAATATTGTTGAGGTTAAAGTGCCTCTGGCTATCGCGGATATGGGCCAGGTCGTAACCGGTGAGGCAGCGGTTGAGCTTGGGAAATTTTTGTTCGATCAGCGCATGGTGCTGGCGTTCGATATCGTCCACAACACGGTGGATTTCGCCCACCCGGTCGTCGCGCTTCCACAGGTCTTCCAGTTCGCTTTCGGCAATCGCCTTGGATGTCCAGACATTGCCGTCGAGCAACACGGTGGTGAGCTCCAGCACATGGTCGCGGGTTTTGCCGTAGCGGCAGGAGCCCTGGCCGGAGGCGTCGGTATTGATCATGCCGCCAATGGTGGCGCGGTTGCTGGTGGAAAGCTCAGGCGCAAAAAACAGGCCGTGGGGTTTGATGGCGGCGTTGAGCTGGTCTTTCACCACCCCGCATTGCACCCGCACCCAGCGCTCCTCGACGTTGATTTCGAGGATTTGGTTCATGTACTTGGAGGTATCCACCACCAGGCCGTCGGTAAGCGACTGGCCATTGGTGCCGGTGCCGCCGCCGCGGGGGCTGAGCACTATGGCTTGGAACTCCTGCTGCTGGCTGAGCTGGGCGATGCGCACCAGGTCGGCGGTGTCGCGCGGGTAGAGCACACCCTGGGGCAGCACCTGGTAGATGGAGTTGTCGGTAGCCAGTACCGTGCGGTTGGCGTAATCCGGGTTGAGGTCACCGCTAAAGCCGTTGGCGCGCAGGGCGTCGATAAAGCGCAGATAGAGGGCTTGAACCGGGGATGTTTGGGCAATGCGTGGAATCATGGGGGTATCAGTAATCAAAGGCGGAAACAGTGGCGGCATTCTACTCTGTTGCGTCGCTAAAGTCGTTGGTTACGCCTGGGCCATCTAGGTTGTATCCGGCTGCCAAGCCAGGGTGCCATCGGTTATTAAATGACTGTTGCGCATGCGGCGAATCGTTATATAGTCAACCGACCTTTTAGCCTTATAAGGATGATCCCAGTGACTGATTCTGGCGCTAAGCGCGCGCCCTGGCGCTGCTCGGTACGTGTGTTGGTGGTGGGGGTGGTGTTGCTCACCGCCCTGTTTACCGCGGTGGTGGCTATAGGCCTGCAGTATTATTTCAGCCGCGCCATGGCGATAGATGCGGCTGTGGCCAGCTATCAGCAGACGGCGCGCCACACAGGTGAGTTTATCCAGGCCATAGATCGCCGCGCCACCCAGATCACACGCCTGCTGGCGCGCTACCCGCAATTGGCGCTGCCAGCCATCCCCGCCGCCGGGGAGGAGCAACAGCTGTTGGCGCTGTTTGCCCAGGCTATGCGCAATAATCCCATCTACTTCAGCATTTACCTCGGCCTGCCCAATGGCGATTTCCTGGAGGTGGTAAACCTGGAAAGCAGCCCGGATATGCGCGAGCTGCTCAAGGCCCAGCCGGATGAGCGCTGGCTGGTCAACCGGGTGTACAACCACCAGGGGCAGCGCATTCGCCAGCTGGATTATTTTGCGGCAGATATGGGCTGGCGCCGCCAGCGCCAGGAGCCCAGCAACTACGATGTGCGCCAGCGCCGCTGGTACAGCGATGCCGGCGCCGGCGCCGTCAATAAAACCCTGCCTTACATTTTTAATTACCCCCAGGTGCCGGGGCAGACCTATTCCCTGCGCCTGCCCGACAGCCAGGTGGTGCTGGGCATAGACATCACCCTGCAAACCCTGTCGGATTACTTGCGCCAGCAGCCTTTGGGCGGTACCGGCGAGCTGTACCTGTACAAGGCCTCGGGCGAAATCCTCGCCTCTAACCGCCTGGGGCACAGCCGGGCTGGCGCGCCACTGGTGGCGCCTATGGCACTGACGCCCAGTGAGCAGGCCTATATCCGCCAGCTGGGCAGCATTAAGGTGTCCAACCAGCTGGATTGGCCGCCCATTGATTTTGCCGTGGCCGGCCAGCCCCGCGGCTATGGGG
>CAMLRI010000380.1 GCA_946482385.1 uncultured Cellvibrio sp. | reverse complement strand
AATCAATTTGCGTTAAGCGCACCATTTGCTCGTGGGAAAATTGCGGCATTTCACCGAAATAGCGTTTGTACCTGTCCTCGCGGCTCTGGGCGCTATCAAAGGCTTGCAGGCGCAATTCATCTTCCGGGCGAATGGGGCGCAGCACTAATTGCTCACCATCGCGCAGCGCAACACTTTCTTCCAGCTCGGTCGGGTAAGGGCGAATCGCCAGGGGCACGGGGTTATCACTGGCATCCAGCTCAATACGGGCATCCTGCGCGCACAGCTTGTCGCCCTGGGCCAGTACCGGGTTAATGCACAGGCCGCACACCCGCGGGTTGTCGATAATCACCTGGCTAATTTGCGTGAGCAGCACGCAGAGCGCGGGTAAATGCAGGGGCGCAAAATGTTCGCGCTCGCGCACTTTTCCTTCGGCCAAAGCTTGAATCACCAAATAGCGCGCCAGCGCCATATTCAATGGTGGCAAGGCGACAACCGCATTTTTAGCGATCGACCAATGGCTGGCCGCCTCGCCCAACAAAATCACCGGGCCGAATACCGGGTCGCGCTCTACTTGTATGCGCAGGGGCACTGCCGCACCCGCGCTGTTATCCGGCAGCGGTTGGGTATTAATGCCATAAGCTTGCAACAGCCGCTTGGCTTCATCGGCCGTTAATTGCAGGCGTGCCTGCTGTAGCGCCTGGCTAATTAATTCTTGCGCTACCTCTGGATGGTGGGGAATGGCTTGGCTGATGGATTCCGGTGTTTCCGATAACAACTTTTGGTTGCGGCGGTATTGCACCATATGCATAAACGCCCCCACCGCGCCCTCGGGCGTGCGGAACGATGCCACACCGGCATCGGCAAAGCGCTGGCGCGCCTCCAGGGCGGCGTCTTCGCCCATCCAGTTCACCCATATATTGGGTTTGCGCGCCTGGCTGTGTAGCTGCTGTGTGCGCATCACCTCGATCACCGCCTGGGCATAGGTCTCACCAGGCAGCAAAGCGGAGGGCGCGTGCATAATCAATAAATTATCAATGCTGTTGCTGCGCAATAATATTTGCAGTGCGCGCGCGTAATCATCGGGGCTGGCATCGCCCAATAAATTAATGGGGTTGCTGGCGCGGCCGCCATTGCGTATTACGCCCCGCAACTGGGCCACCAGCTCCGGTGCCAAGCTTGCCAGGCGGCCGCCGCGCTGGCTGAGCACATCCAATGCCATGGCGCTGGGAGCGTTGCCGTTAGCCAAAATCACCAGTTGCTCGCCTTGGATAGGCTTGCCATTGGCCAGGGTTTCCACCGCTGCCAACAGCTCGCGCAAATCGCCTACGCGCAGCATACCGGCGCGTTTGAAGGCGGCCTCATAAACGGCATCGCGCCCCAGTTGTTCAACAGCCAAGCGCGAGGTGAGCGCCTGGTTTTCCAATTGGGTGCCGGTTTTAATCACCAGTATGGGTTTATTAAACGAGGCGGCGCGCGCCGCCGACATAAACGCGCGGCCCTGATAAATATGGTCAACATACAACAGGATCGCACTGGTATTGGCATCGCGCCCGAGGTAGTCGAGCATCTCATCAAAATCGACATCTGTGCCATCGCCCAGCGCCACCACATGGGAAAAACCAATGCGGCGGCGCTTGGCCCAATCGAGCAAAGTGACGCACACCGCCGAAGACTGGGAGACAAACGCAATTTTTCCGGCGCGCGCCTGGGTGTGGGCGTAACTGGCATTAAGGCCAATTCCCGGCACCATCAAACCCAAGGAGTTGGGGCCGAGTATGCGCACGCCCCACTGCTTGGCAATGGCGAGCATTTGCTCTTGTAAATTGGTGCCCTGCGCTGTGTGTAAATGATTAAGGCCGGCGGCAATGACTATGGCCGCGCGCGTGCCCTTGCGGCCCAATTGCAAAATAATGGCCGGCACACGGGTGGCGCGGGTGCAGATGATCGCCAAATCGGGCACCAGTGGTAAGTCTTCAATAGAGCGATAGGCCAATACCCCGTTAACCGATTTGTAGTGCGGTGTGACAGGCATAATTGGCCCATCAAAACCGCCTTGCAATAAATTGCGCATGACCACATTGCCCGGGCGGCTGGGCTGGTTGGATGCGCCAATAACGGCAATGGAGCGCGGTTTTAATAAATGCTCTAGGTGTTGCAGGCTCATTTTTCTTCTTCGCCGTCGTCAATTTTTTCCAAACTTAATTCACCAAAATTGGTTTTGGGGGCGACCGGTGCCGCTGTGGCGCCGCCTTTTTCAGTGGCTAATTTAATGCGCAAGCGCAGGTTGTTGGGCGAATCGGCGTTGGCGATGGCATCGTCAAAACTTACCTTGCCGGCCATATAGAGCTTGAAGATTGCCGCATCAAAAGTTTGCATGCCGAGGTTTTCGGATTTCTCCATAATCTCTTTGATTTCGGTAAAACGCCCTTTCAGAATTAATTCCTGAATTGTTTTGGTGCCGAGCAACACCTCCACGGCAGCACAGCGTTTGCCATCCACCGTTGGCAACAAGCGCTGGGACACAAAAGCGCGCAGGTTTTGCCCCAGCCCCATCAACAATTGCGGGCGGCGCTCTTCGGGGAATAAATTCACAATCCGCTCCAAGGCCTGGTTGGCATTGTTGGCGTGCAGGGTGGAGATGGCGAGGTGGCCGGTTTCAGCAAATTCGAGCGCGTGCTCCATGGTTTCGCGGTCGCGGATTTCGCCAATCAAAATGACGTCCGGCGCCTGGCGCAGGGTATTTTTTAAGGCGGCTTTGTAGCTGCGGGTATCCACACCCACTTCGCGTTGGTTGATAACGCTGCGCTTGTGTTTGTGCACAAACTCCACCGGGTCTTCAATGGTAATAATGTGCCCGCCGCTGGAGCTGTTGCGGTGGTCAATCAACGCCGCCAGGGATGTGGACTTACCCGAACCTGTGCCGCCGACAAACAGCACCAGGCCGCGCTTGCTCATCACTACTTCTTTTAATACTTCGGGTAATGCCAGGCTGTCGAATTGCGGAATATCGGTTTTGATGTTGCGTGCCACAATCGAAATTTCATTGCGCTGTTTAAAAATATTGATGCGAAAGCGCCCCACCCCGTGAATGGAAATCGCCAGGTTCATTTCCAATTCCTGCGCAAAAATTTTGCGCTGCTCCTCATCCATAATGTCATGGGCGATTTGCTCTATCTCCCCCGGCTTAAAAGGCTCCTGCGCCAGGGGCTTAAGGGTTCCCTGAAACTTGGCACAGG
>CAMLRI010000379.1 GCA_946482385.1 uncultured Cellvibrio sp. | reverse complement strand
AAAAAGAAACCCCCGGCCTGGGTGGCGAAGTAGATAACCCCAAGTGGAAACAACTTTGGGTTGGCAAAAAAGTCTACTCCGAATCTGGCGAGGTATTGGTGAGCGTAGTTAAGGGTCATGTAGATTCAAGCACGCCCGATGCCGAGCACAAGGTGGATGGCCTTTCTGGTGCAACCCTGACCAGCAATGGTGTCAGCAGCCTGATGAAATTCTGGATGGGCGACAAAGGGTTCAAGCCATTCCTGACTAACTTGAAAAATGGAGAGGCATAATCATGAGCGTAAAAGCAAAAGATCTCCTCACAAAACCCATCATTGAAAATAACCCGGTTATTTTGCAAATCCTGGGTATATGTTCGGCGCTGGCGGTAACTTCCAGTGTGAAGGTGAGCCTGGTAATGGCCATTGGCCTGACCCTGGTGTCTGCTTTCTCTAACTTCTTTGTGTCTTTGGTGCGCAATTACCTGCCCAGCAGTGTGCGCATTATTGCCCAGATGATCATCATTTCTGCCTTGGTAATTGTGGTTGACCAGGTGTTGAAAGCGGTGGCTTACGACATCAGCAAACAATTGTCGGTATTTGTGGGTTTGATTATCACCAACTGTATCGTGATGGGTCGCACTGAAGCCTTTGCCTTGAAAAATCCACCAGTTCCCAGCTTCCTGGATGGTATTGGTCACGGCCTGGGTTATTCGGCGTTGCTGATTGTGATTGCAACCTTCCGCGAAATTTTGGGCGCAGGTAAGTGGTTTGGTATTCAAATTCTGCCCACCATTTCCGAAGGTGGTTGGTATGTGCCCAACGGTTTGCTGCTGTTGCCGCCCAGTGCCTTCTTCCTGATTGGCCTGATTATTTGGGCACTGCGTACCTGGAAGAAAAACCAGGTTGAAAAGCCATCTTTCACTATGGCTCCCAACTCAGTTAAAACTCAGGAGATCGCATAATGGAACATTTGTTAAGCCTGTTAGTGCGCTCTGTTTTTATTGAAAACATGGCGCTGGCCTTCTTCCTGGGCATGTGCTCCTTCTTGGCGATGTCCAAGAAAATCAACGCTGCTATCGGCCTGGGTATTGCGGTAATTGTGGTGCAAACCGTGACTGTGCCTGCCAACAACCTGATTTTGACCTATCTGTTGAAAGAAGATGCCTTGGCATGGGCCGGTGTTACCGGTGTTGACCTGACCTTCCTCAGCTTTATTTCCTTCATCGGCGTGATTGCAGCCATTGTGCAAATCATGGAGATGGTGATGGATAAGTTCATGCCCGCGCTTTACAACGCTCTGGGCGTGTTCCTGCCGCTGATCACCGTAAACTGCGTCATCATGGGCGGTTCGCTGTTCATGGTCGAGCGCGATTACCACTTTGCCGAAAGCGTGGTTTACGGCTTTGGCTCTGGTGCAGGTTGGGCGATTGCCATAGTGCTGTTGGCCGGTATCCTCGAAAAGATGAAGTACTCCGATGTACCTGAAGGTCTTCGCGGCTTAGGTATTACCTTTATCACTGTGGGATTGATGTCATTGGGCTTTATGTCCTTTGGCGGCATCTCCCTCTAAGCGAGACGAGGAATAAACTGAATGAATATTGAGATTGTATTAGGCGTTGCCATGTTCACCTTTATCGTCATCGCGTTAGTGGTGGTGATCCTGGTGGCCAAGGCCAAACTGGTAAACAGTGGTGATGTGCAAATTCTTATCAATGATGAGAAAACCATTACCGTTCCTGCGGGCGGCAAGTTGCTGCAAACCCTGGCGGCCAACAATGTGTTCCTGGCCTCTGCCTGTGGTGGCGGTGGCAGTTGCGCCCAGTGTAAGTGCGTGGTTAACGAAGGTGGCGGTTCCATTCTGCCCACCGAAGAGCCCCACTTTAATCGCCGCGAGCAAAACCAGGGCTGGCGTTTGAGCTGCCAGGTTCCGGTTAAGCAGAACATGAAAATCCATGTGCCGGAAGAAGTGTTTGGTGTTAAGCAGTGGGTAACTACTGTGGAATCCAACCCCAATGTGGCCACCTTTATTAAAGAGCTGACCCTGCGTCTGCCCGAAGGTGAGAGTGTGGATTTCCGTGCGGGTGGTTACGTACAGCTGGAATGCCCACCACACCATGTGAAGTTTTCCGATTTTGACATAGCACCGGAATACCGCGGTGACTGGGAGCGCTTTGGCTTCTTCAATCTGGAGTCCAAAGTGGATGAGCCGGTGATTCGCGCTTACTCCATGGCTAACTACCCTGAAGAAAAGGGTGTGGTTAAGTTCAATATCCGTATTGCAACACCACCACCCAAATCCCAGGGTATTCCGCCAGGCAAAATGTCGTCTTACGTATTTAGCCTTAAGCCGGGCGATAAAATTACCGTGTACGGCCCCTTTGGTGAGTTCTTTGCCAAAGATACCGATGCCGAAATGGTATTTATCGGCGGTGGTGCCGGTATGGCGCCCATGCGCTCGCACATTTTCGACCAGCTGCGCCGCTTGAAATCCAAGCGCAAAATGTCCTTCTGGTACGGTGCCCGCTCGCTGCGCGAACTCTTCTACAAAGAAGACTACGACATGCTGCAAGCGGAGAACGACAACTTCAAATGGCACATCGCCCTGTCTGATCCTCAACCAGAGGACAACTGGAGTGGCCTGACCGGGTTTATTCACAATGTTCTGTACGAGAACTATTTGAAAGACCACCCGGCACCGGAAGATTGCGAGTTTTACATGTGCGGCCCACCAATGATGAACGCCGCTGTGATCAAAATGTTGAAGAGTCTGGGTGTGGAAGACGACAACATTATGCTCGACGACTTCGGCGGCTAAGCCCCAAGGAAAAACGAGGCAGAGAACCTGCCTCGTTTTTTTATTTTAAGGGGGTAAAATAGTGGTTGTGGTTTGGCAGTAATGATTAAGAGGTATTTATGGCAGTAATGATTGTGACTTTGTTGGTGATGCTGTTTGTAGCTTTCGCCTTGTCGATCAGTGTGTTGGCCGGGCGCAAGCCCATTACTGGCTCTTGTGGTGGTGTAGGCAAGGCCTTGGGTGAGCCGGAATATGTGTGCCCACTCTGTGGTGGCGATGAAGCCAAATGTGAAGCCGAAAAGGCCAAAGATGCAGATGCCAAGGTCGTTGCCCAGGTGGCTCAAGCCCCGGCCGATCTTGCTTATGATGTATCCAAAAAGGAATAAAAATTGCTCCTATAAAAATAAGGATATGAAAGTTGGTGCTACTAACGGCAAGTTTTC
>CAMLRI010000378.1 GCA_946482385.1 uncultured Cellvibrio sp. | reverse complement strand
GCAGCGGCGGGGGCAGCTGCTGGCGCGGCGGCAGGGGCCGGTGCAGCGTAGGTGGGCATGGGGGCAGCAATAAACTGGGTGCCGCCAGAGTTGCGCGCGATGCGCACGGATTCTTCACCCTCTTTGATTTCCAATTCACCGATGTTGGATTCTTCCAGCAGTTCGATCAATTTTTTAATTTTGCGAATATCCATAGGGTCCTCTTTGCAACAAATATTGTTGTGGTTGTTTAAGGGTTTCTAAATGGGGTTAAAGGGGTTTATCCAGCAGCTTGCAGGCTGCCTGTAGGGCTAGCAAATAACTGTTGGCGCCAAAGCCGCAGATGACGCCCTGGGCGACATCGGAAAAATAGGAGTGCTGGCGAAAGGCTTCGCGTTTGTGCACGTTGGATAGGTGAACTTCGATAAAGGGAATGGCGACCCCCAGCAGGGCATCGCGCAGGGCGACACTGGTGTGGGTAAAGGCAGCTGGGTTGATAAGAATGAAGTCCACGCCTTCTTTGCTGGCGTCGTGAATGCGGTCGATCAGTTCGTATTCGGCATTGCTTTGCAGGTATTGCAAGTGGTGGCCGGCTTGGGTGGCGGCATCACTCAATTGGCGGTTGATATCGGCCAGGGTGGTAGCGCCGTAAATGCCTGGTTCGCGTTGACCAAGCAGGTTCAGATTAGGGCCGTGAAGTACCAAGATGGTTGCCATTAGCGGAGATCCTGCCGATATATTGGGTGTTATGTCAGATATTCCGTGTCTAGCTACGCGTCTTGCGCTGTAAACAACTGCAAAGTGCGGGGAGTTTGCCGCAAAAAATCACAGCTGTCCACGTTCGCAGTGATTTTTTGTTGAGATGGGGTTAAATCGCTGCATGATTGCAGAAGTTAGTTGCAGATTGTCTAACCAGTCGATTTCAAATAGCGCTTTTGCAGGATGATCCCTGCATCTTGCTCGCCGTTAACGGCAAGATGCAGGAACTTAGCTTAATTTGCTTTTATTTGTTGCTAATTTATTCGATTTGCATCGAAATTGTGGTTATTTTGTGCCTTTAACCGCTTGGATAAGGTGATCTTTGGTTAAAAGTTGCGGCAAAATCTCGGCTTTGCCTGGGTGGTTGGCGGGAAACCAGAGGTATAAAGGTACACCGCTGCGGCCATATTCCTGCAAAAGTTGGGTGATTTGCGGGTCGGTATTGGTCCAATCGCCTTTTAAGGCTGCCACCTGGTGTTCGGCAAACAGGTTTTTGATGGTGTCGGTATCCAGGGTGACTCGCTCATTGGCCAGGCAGGTGAGGCACCAATCAGCGGTGAGGTTAACGAACACCGGGCGGCCCTGATCGCGCAGGGTTTGCAACAGTTCAGGGCTGTAAACCTGCCAGTAGCCATTGGCGGCTTTTTTATCCAGGGTCAGCTCTTTGTAGGGCAGCCAAATGGCGGTCAGCAGGGCGGCCGCTATGCACAAGCGGCGCAGCCATTGGGCGATTCCCTGGGCCTGGCGCCCGTGCAGCCAGCAGGCAAAGGCGATCGCCAGGGCGCCAGCGCAGAGGGCGGCCATGGCGGTGGCGCTGGTCTGGCGGCCGTAAACCCACAGTAGCCAAATGGCGCTGAGGTAGAGCGGGAAGGCCAGGAACTGTTTGAGGTTATCCATCCAGGCGCCCGGGCGCGGCAGGGCTTCTGCCAATTTTGGCCAGTAGCACAGCAGCAGCAGGGGCAGGGCCATACCAAAGCCCAGGGCGGCAAATACCGCCAGGCACACGTAGGCCGGTTGGGTAAGGGCAAAGCCCAAGGCGGCGCCCATAAAAGGCGCGGTACAAGGGCTGGCCACTACGGCGGCCAGTACCCCGGTAAAGAAGGAGCCGCTTAAACCGGATTTTTGCGTCAGGTTTTGCCCCGCACCCATCAGCCCGGAGCCAAAATGAATCAGGCCGGACATGCTCAGTGCCATCACAAAAAACAGGTAGGCAAGGGCGGCAATCAGGCCGGGGGATTGCAGCTGGAAGCCCCAGCCTATGGCCTCGCCGCCGCGGCGAGCCAACAGCAGGGCCGCCGCAAAAGCGATAAAGCATAGCACTATGCCCAGGGTGTAAACCCAGCCGTGGATGGCCAGGCGCGAGCGGTCGGCGGCGGCCAGGCTCATCACCTTGATCGACAATACCGGGAAGACGCAGGGCATAAGGTTAAGGATCATGCCGCCGAGAATGGCAAAGAATATGGCTTGTATTAGCCAAAGATTGCTTGCGGGTGCTGCAGCCGGTGCGGCGGGTGATGTTGCTGCTGTGTCGCCGGAACTCTCGGGTGTGGCCCCGGCGGGGGCGCTGTTATCTACCAACTTGAGGGTTTGGTTGGCGGGGTCCACCTGGAGGCGGCGCTTTTGTGGTGGATAGCATAGGCCGGCATCGGCGCAGCCCTGGTATTCCAGGTTGAGGGTAAAGGGCGCGGTTTGTTGGCTAAGGTCAAAACTGGCGGTCACCTGTTGGTAGTGAACCATGGTTTCGCGCTCGAACAGCTCGTCGTACTTCATCTTGCCTTGGGTATAGCTGGGCGTTAACGCCACGCCTTCGGGAGAGCGAAACTTGAAGCGCTCTTGGTAGAGGTAGTAGGCGTCGGCTATCTCCCAATGCAGCAGCAGCTTGCCATTATCCAGGCGGAAGCTGGGGATAAAGGCTTCGTCAACCGGCAAAAATTCGTCTTGCTGGGCGAGCAGGCTGGAGCCCAGGGGGCTGGAATTTTTGTTGCCCAGGGGATCCTGGGCTTGCGCATTGTTGCCCAGGGGGATCAGGCATGCTGCCAGCAGGGCGAAGCCGGCTAGCAGGTGGCTTAAACGCTGGCTGAGGGTTGGGTGCTTCTGGCTAAGGATCTGAGTCATGCGCAATCTGGCCTTGGTGTGGGGTTGTCGCTGAAGTGATGGTTTAGGTGGAGCTGGGCTGGTCGATTCCAGTAGTATAAGCGCCCGCCAATCCGGCTCATTCTAGCCCAGACTTTGGGGCTTGTGCCGCTAACCCCTGCCCAGTATGTGCGCCTGTTCTCTTCAGGCTGGAGACTGTCTGATTTATGTTGTGCTTCCCCCGTTTCTGTTGCTTATCGCTGCTGGCTCTGTCGCTGGCCGCTTGCCAGTGGCCGTTTGTGAAACAGCCGGCTCCAGCCCCCGTTGCCGTCCCCAAACCTGCCCCTGTGGCCACCACCCGCCCCGAGACCCCCCAGGAGCGAACCATTCGTGTGCTCTTGCTAAATGGCGAGTACACC
>CAMLRI010000377.1 GCA_946482385.1 uncultured Cellvibrio sp. | reverse complement strand
ATATTCAGCCAAAATCCGCGCGCGGCAGACTTCCAGGATTTCGTCCGCCAAGGGGGAATCATCGGGGCAGGCGCGCGATAGCACCAGTGCGCCTACCGCTGGCAAAGCCAAAGAGGCCCTGGAATACCTCGCCCAGGGCCGCGCCAAAGGCAAGGTCGTTATCAACATGAATAAATAACTTGCTTACACCACCTTGCCATCCACCAGGCGTTTTACCTGCAGCGGATTAGCCGCCTGCAATTCCGCCGGCAGCAACTCATCGGGCAAGTCCTGGTAACACACGGGGCGTAAAAAGCGCGCCAGGGCGGCGGTGCCGACTGAGGTGCTGCGGGCATCGGTGGTGGCGGGCCAGGGGCCGCCGTGAACCATGGCGTGGCAGACTTCGACGCCAGTGGGCCAGCCGTTGGCGATGATGCGCCCGGCTTTGCGCTCCAGTAGCGGGATAAGTTGGCGCGCGGCATCCATATCGCCCGGCGCACAGTGCAAGCTGGCGGTAAGCTGGCCTTCGAGCTGTTGCAGTACCCGCAGCAAATCATGCTGGTCGCGGCAGCGCACCAGCAAAGCCGCTGCGCCAAACATTTCTTCGTGCAAATTAATATCGTTTAAAAAAGTATCGGCACTGGTGGCATAAAGCGCTGGCTGGCAGGCATTGGGCGCATCCGCCGCCATGCCCAGGGCCAGGGTTTCCACTTGCTTGCTGTTGGCAATACAGCGGGTGCTGTGTTGGTAGGCATTGTGGATGCCGGGGCTGAGCATGGTTTGCGCCGCTGCGCCTTGCAGCGCGGTTTTAGCGGCGCCGATAAAGGCCTCAAGGGCGGGCGAATCTATCGCCAACAGCAAACCCGGGTTAGTGCAAAATTGCCCGGCCCCCAGGGTGAGGGATGCCACAAATTGTTGCCCTAATATCACCGCCTTTTCGGCCAGGGCACCGGGTAACAACACCACCGGGTTTAACGCGCTTAGTTCGCCGTAAAAAGGAATCGGCTGTGGCCGCTGTTGGGCAATACGCAGCAGGGCGATGCCGCCGGCGCGGGAGCCAGTAAATCCCACCGCCTGAATTGCGGGGTGTGCCACCAGGGCCGCACCCACTGCTGTGCCTGCGCCAAATACCAGCGAGAAAACACCCTCGGGTAAATCGCATTCAGCCACGGCGGCCCGAACGGCGCGCCCCACCAATTCCGACGTGCCCGGGTGCGCCGAATGGCCTTTAACGACCACCGGGCAACCGGCAGCCAGCGCCGAAGCGGTATCGCCACCGGCCACCGAAAATGCCAGGGGGAAATTGCTCGCGCCAAATACCGCAACCGGGCCGAGGGGGATAAAGCGCTGGCGCAGATCGGCGCGCGGCAATGGCTGGCGCTGCGGCAGTGGCGAATCCAGGCGCGGCAGGTTTTGTTCGCCGTCATTGATGGCAGCGGCAAATAGCCGCAGTTGATTGCAGGTGCGCGCCCGCTCGCCTTCCAAGCGTGCGCGGGGCAAACCGGTTTCGGCCATGGCGCGCTCAATTAACACATCGCCCAGCGCTTCAATATTGCTGGCGATTATTTGTAAAAAACGGGCGCGCACCGCCGCCGGGGTTGCGCGATAAGGATCAAATGCCTGCTCAGCCAACTCACAGGCGCGGGCCACATCGCTGGCGCTGCCCAACAGGTATTCGGGTTGCAAGTATTCACCGGTAGCGGGATTAATGGCTTGCAATTTACCTTGGCTGCCTGCGACCTCATGGGCGCCTATCAGCATGTGTCCGGTTATTTTCATATTGCCGCCTCTATTATTGAATGCGCGCCACCAGTGTGCGCAGCTCCGCCATTTCCCCATCGGTTAAATCGGTGAGCGGTGTGCGTACCGGGCCGGCATCGCGGCCAACAATTTTCATACCCGCTTTCACAATGGAAACAGCATAACCCTGCTTGCGGTTGCGAATGGCAATATAGGGCAATACAAATTCGTTGAGTGCCGCATACACTTTGGCGTAATCCCGCGCGCGCACGGCGCGGTAAAAACTCAGGGCAAATTCCGGCGCAAAATTAAAAATAGCCGATGAGTAGGTAGTTACCCCCATTTCCAAATAGGGCAGGGCAAAGGTTTCCGCAGTGGGCAGGCCGCCGATATAAGTCAGGCGATCGCCCAGGCGCGCGTAAATGCGCGTCATCAATTCAATATCGCCAAAACCATCTTTGTAGCCCACCAGGTTGGGGCAGCGATCGGCCAGTTTTTGCAGTTCTATATCATCCAATCGCTGGTTGGCACGGTTGTACACAATCACGCCCAGTTTGGTGGATTTACAAATAGCTTCCACATGGGCAGCCACACCGTCTTTAGCCGCTTCGGTTAAATAGGGCGGCAATAAGAGTATGCCATCGGCACCGGCTGCTTCAGCCATGCGGCAGTATTCAATACACATGGCGGTGCCGCCGCCGGCGGGGGCAATCACCGGCATTTTTTTACCGGTTTCCTCCACAGCGGCGCGCACTACGCGATCCACTTCGCCCGGTGTCAGCGAAAAAAATTCACCGGTGCCACCGGCGGCAAACATAGCGGCTGCCTCGTGGCTAAAGAGCCAATTGAGGTTAGTGCGGTAGGCGTCCTCGTTAAACGAATGGTCGCTGGCTTTAAAATGGGTAACGGGGAAAGACAGCAAACCACTGCCGACAATTTTTGCAAATTCTTGGGGTGTGTAACGGGACACGAGGGTGACTCCTGTTGGGGATAGGTTGCGGAAATTTTTGCACCGCACCCCCTACAGGTAAAGATTAATTAATGACTGAGTTAATACGATTTTTATATTGATAGGCCGTTAAAAATCAGGCGCGACAAAAAACACTTCATCCCTGAAATGAAGTGCTACTGAGGAAAAAGAGTTACGTAATAGGGGCAGGGTTAAATAACACCAAGGCATTATGCAACTTCCATTGCTCCGCCCAGGTTTTGCGGCCGCTGGCGACATCCAGCATCATGTGAAAAATTTCCCAACCCATTTGCTCTATGGTTTTTTCACCATCGGCAATTTGCCCGGCGTTAACGTCCATTAGATCGTGCCAGCGCTGCGCTAACTCGCTGCGGGTTGCTACTTTGATTACCGGGCACTCGGCCAAGCCATAGGGTGTGCCCCGGCCGGTGGTAAAAATATGCAGGTTCATGCCCGCCGCCAATTGCAAAGTGCCGCAAATAAAATCGCTGGCGGGGGTGGCGTTATACACCAGGCCATGGGGTATGTTTTTATCGCGCAATC
>CAMLRI010000376.1 GCA_946482385.1 uncultured Cellvibrio sp. | reverse complement strand
GTCCATGCTGTAATCAACACCGATCAACTGGCCATTTTTACCCAAATAAGGAACGAGGATTTTTGAATACCAACCATCTCCCGGTAAAACCTCAACCACAATATCACCCGGTTTAATCCCAAAGAATGCCAGGGTTTCTACCGGGTGGCGCGCCGCATAACGCGCTTGCTGCTCAGCGGGCAGGCCCTGGGTAATGCCGGTTAGCTTCTGGATATTTTCCTTGTTCAAGGTATGGGTCGGCGTCGGTGGGTTTGCACAAGCGCCAAGCAATAACACACTGGCGATTAACGCGAGTTTTTTCATGTCAACTGTCCTTTGGGTAGAGTTTGGAAGTGCGCCAGAGTTTGCCAGTTATTCAGCGGGATGGGGCGCGTGGCGGGATTATTTTTTGTAAAGTTCCAATAAATACAAAACCCGCCTAGGGCGGGCTGTACAAAATAAGTTGAATCAATAAACCAATGTTTGGATCGCGTGGGCAGGAATAGTGACATTGGTTTCCGCATTGCCGATGTAATAACGGTAGGAAACGGCGGTATCGCTGTTGTTCATGACCACGGTGGCGAGTTTATTATCGGCATTAATGAATGATGTGGTTTGCAAAACACTGCGACTGGTGATTGCACTGACACGCCGGGCCCCGGGCTTGATAAATTTGGCAAAGTGGCCGAGGTAGTAGTAACTCGGTGTATAAATTAATTCGCCCTTGCTGCTGGCATGGATCGGCGCGAAGCAGAAGTTACCGACGTGGTTGGGGCCACCGTTGTCATCCAGCAAAATATTCCAATCAGTCCAGGCCACAGCGCCTGCATTGAAATCATTTATTAACGAATCACCGTACCGCTCGCCGTTCGGCCAATACTGGTAACGTTCCGGGTTAAATTTTTCCACTGTGGCTTCGGTGAGCATTAAATTTACGTGCGGGTAAGCGTTATTGACTTCAGCCACATTCCTGTACATTGGCTGGCCGCCGGTCCAGGTTTCGTACCAGTGGAAACCTATGCCCCATACATATTTTGCCGCGTCCGGGTCACCCATGATGGTGTGGGCGCGATGGGTAATTAAATCGCGGTTGTGATCCCACACAATAATTTTTTTATCGCCCAAACCTTCCGCTTTTAATGTTGGGCCCAGGTGATTTTTAAGGAAGTCACGCTCTTCTTCGGCGGTATAGATCATGGATTCCCAGGTTTGTTTGGCCATAGGTTCGTTTTGTACGGTTAAACCCCAGATAGGTACACCTTCTTTTTCGTAGGCTTTAATAAATTTGGTGAAGTAAAGCGCCCAGGCCTGGTTGTATTCCGGTAATAATTTTCCGCCGCGCAACATGGTGTTGGTGTCTTTCATAAATGCCGGCGCGGACCAGGGACTGGCGTAGGTAGTGATTGCACCACCGGCCGCAGCGATGATTTTTTTTATCAGCGGCAAGCGATATTGGCGGTCGTGGTCGATGTTGAAGGTTGTTAATGCCTTGTCGCCTTCCTTGATGTAAGTGTAACTGCCGCTGCTGAAATCCGAACTGTGGATGGTGGTGCGCAGCAATGTGTAACCTATGCCTTTTTCTGTGTCGTAATAGGCTTGTAAAAATTCGTCCTGTTTTTTGCGGTTTAAATTTGCAAAGACTTCGGCACTTGCATCGGTGACCGCTCCACCAATGCCCAGGATTTTTTGGTAGCGAATGCCAGGGTTTACTACCACGGCAATATCAGTTTCAGGGTATTGCTGCGCCGGTTTCAGGTGAAGTGTATCGCTCAGGCTCAGCCGCTGGTTTGAATCTTTAGCGGTAGTGTAAACCTCGATAGTTTTTTCGGCGGCGATTGCATTGATGCTCAGGCTAGTGATCGCGGCAACCACCAGCGTCGATATGCCAAGGCTGAGCAGGCCGGGCCTGTTTAGACGGTTAATTGGATTATGTTTGGTGTCGGGTCTGGTCATAGGTGTCTCATCTTAAAAACTCTTGCAAGCGGTTTATAGTTATTACCGCCCCATACTGGTTGATTCCCTCTGGTTTTGCGCCCGATTAAATTTATTCGAACCCTTAAGATGGCTAAGTCTGGTAAATCCGTTGGTTTTACCGTAAATCAGGGAGGGGATCCTTGGAGTCCGTTTAGGTGATTTTTACTCGAACCAGGGCTGACTACCTTTCGGTCAAAAATAAACAGTTGCTGGGACTTTTATAGAATGCGGGGTTCCGTTAGGCTCTTGCATATTTGAACGACAAAAATGGAATCTGATAATGACTAATAGAATCTACTGGCTGGCAGCGATCTTTTTCCTTACAGCATGCGGAGGCGGCGGTGGTGGTGGATCCAGTTCGGACCCTAAAGTGGAAGCATCTGTTGTGGCAACTACTGGCGGTTCGGTATCGCCAATGGCTATAGCTGTATCCACGGGTGGCTCGGCCAGTTTTACGATTATTCCTGCGGAAGGCTATAACCTGAAAAATATCACCGGTTGTAACGGCACCTTGCAAGGTGCCAAATTTATTACCGGTGCCCTCAATAACAATTGCAGCATCAATGTTGAATTCTCCCGCAATTCGTATGATGTCAGTGTGATAACCGGGCCTGGTGGTAGCGCTACTGTTGATAAAGCGACTGTTTTGCACGGCGATAGCTGGACTACAGTGCTGCAACCTGAGCCGGGATATGACATCGATGGCGTTACCGGGTGTGGTGCGGGTAGCCTGGTTGAAAATACTTACACCTCGACCGCAATTACGGCGAGTTGCCAATTAAATGTACAGTTTTCCAAACGCCTGGTGGCGGTTACCGGCCTGGTTGCTATAGGGGCGCCACTAAGCGGCGCAACGGTAGAGGCTAGTTGCGCCAATAACACCGGTTTTGTTGAAGATGTTACGACTGATGCACAAGGCATGTTTACCGGTAAGGTTGCAGAGGTGGATTTACCCTGCGCATTGCGTGCTGCATCAAGCAACCCTGCAATTGTATTGCACGGGTTAACAACCCAGGCGGGTCGCGCCAATATCACTCCATTAACCGACATGGTGCTGGCATTAGCGAGCGGTGAATTGCCTTCTGCCTGGTATGAGACAGGTTCAGTGGACTCGGTCCTGCCTCTTCTCTCCGATGCCCAGGAACAATTGCTTGCGCTCTTTGCATTTACCGGTTACGACATTCCGTCCGGGGAATTTAAACCTTTCGATAGCAGCTTTGCGATTGCTGATGCTTGGGGCCAATTGCTCGACCAGTTAGGTCGGGGAATTGAGCAGACCGC
>CAMLRI010000375.1 GCA_946482385.1 uncultured Cellvibrio sp. | reverse complement strand
ACAGGATAAAAATATCAGGCCAGTCATTAAACAAGGTGCTGCCTGGCTGACCTTGCAAGCACTGATCGAAGTGGCGCGGCCGGGCAATGACAATTACTGGCGCGATTTCGCCGGCAGCCAAACCATCGCCTGGAAAACCGGCACCAGTTATGGCTTGCGCGATGCATGGGCGATTGGCAGTAATGGCCGTTACACCTTAGGCGTATGGGTGGGTAATGCCGATGGAGGGGCGGCGAGTTTTATCAGCGGCCAAAGCAGTGCTGCGCCTATACTATTTGATGTGTTTGATGCGCTCCCCACCATTAATTGGTTTGCCAAACCTGCACATGCTTTAAAAACTATTTCGGTGTGCAATGACGATGGCTATCTGGCTGGAGGCCAGTGCGCTGCGGTTGATAGCGAAATTCCCCGCACCAGTCATTTTGATCAGGTCACGCCATTTCATCGCCGCATTCATTTGGATAGCCATGAACAATTTCGTGTGCACGGCCGCTGCGAAACCGTAAGCAATATGAAAGCGCGCGATTGGTTTGTATTGCCGCCGGTACAGGAATTTTATTGGCGTCAGCATCACAGCGAATACACTTCGCTGCCTCCCTGGCGCAGTGATTGTGTGAATAACTTGTTGCAGACCGATGAAGATCAGCCTATCGAGTTTGTTTATCCTAACGAAGAAAGCCGCATTTATATTCCGATGGATTTGGATGGAAAGCGCAGCCGGATTATTTTAAAAGCCATCCATCGCAACCCAGCTGCGCAACTTTATTGGCATTTGGATGATGAATTCCTCGGCGCAACAAAAGTCTTTCATGAACGCGAAGTCGCATTGGAGCCGGGCATCCACACTTTGCTGGTCATTGATAAACAAGGCTATCGGCTGGAGCGTCGGTTCCGCGTGATTAGTCAATAAATCTGCATGGATTTTTTGTAGCTGGTAGCAGGCATACATCGGTAATCTTCTCGCTTACGTATCAATACAAATGCGCTAAACATCATTAGCGCAACTAACGGGTATTGATGTGGAGCACGCGGATGAGTCGCTATTTAATTGTGGGTGGTACACGGGGAATTGGTAACGCACTTGCCAAGCAACTGTTGGCACAGGGGCATGAAGTTTTTATTTGGGCGCGCCATGCGGCAGATGTGAGCGGCGCGCAGGTATTTATCAATAACCCGGCGGAATCTGCGCCCGACCTGACTGGCTTGCCAGACACTTTGGATGGAGTCGCCTATTGCCCTGGCAGTATTAATCTCAAACCCTTTGCACGTTTATCCGCAGAGGATTTTGCAGCAGACTTTGCGCAAAATGTGCAGGGTGCTGTGCGCAGCTTGCAAGCAGTATTGCCGCTGTTAAAAAAATCTCCGCAGGCGAGTGTAGTGCTATTTAGCAGTGTTGCTGCATCGGTTGGTATGCCGTTTCACGCGAGCATCGCCAGCAGCAAAGCGGCAGTCGAAGGTTTGGTCAAAAGCCTTGCGGCAGAATGGGCTCCCGCGATTCGAGTCAATGCATTGGCTCCGTCATTAACGCAGACATCGCTTGCCGAAAAATTAATAAACACCAGTGAAAAAATCGATGCCGCTGCCAAGCGTCATCCCCTGCAAGCGATTGGCAAAGCAGAGGATGTTGCCGCAATGGCAGCGTTTTTGTTATCGCCCAGCGCGGCGTTTATCACTGGGCAAGTTATTGCACTTGATGGAGGTATCTCCAGTATCAAAAATTAATTTGCTGGCGATGCATGATCGCGCGCTGGTTTTTTGAAGGGCACATTAGTGGTCATGTAAGTTGCACTGCGCCATAACCATTCAACCGGGCCGTAATAAAAACGTTTTATCCACCAGTGTGCAATCACAATCAATAGTCCATAAAAAACGATCCCAATCAGCAAACTATTGGTTTGCCCCAGAGTGAGGTAGCCGCCGAATCCAGCGGGATAAAATAAAGGAATACCAACCACAGCCTGAACTAAATAAATGCTCAGGCTAATGCGGCCACAGGGTGCGAGCAGGTTTAGCACTTTGCCGGTTGGCCGCCACAGGTAGCACTGCATAAACAGCAAGAGAATAGCGGCCATGATTGCGGTGCTCAGGTAAGAGCCAATAATCTGTTCCATATACATTTTGGCCATGCCTTTTTCCTGAAAGACAGTGGCGGGCAGTTGTTTGAAATGTTCGTTGGCAAAATACAATACCGCCGTTGCAATTACTGCAACCCACAGTGCAATCATGCGCGCTTTGGCAAAGCGTTCAATTTGGGTGAAAAAGCCGATACGCCCTAAGACCAACCCCACAATAAATAATCCTACCAATTGGATACCGCGTCCGGATTCCACAAAGAATAACCATTTGGCGGTAAGGCCATCCCAGCTATTGATCGCAACCAGCTCGCTGAAATTGGCTTTGGCGAGTGCGCCATACACTTCAGGAAAAACGGCCCAGTGCGAAGGGGCATCGTTAGCGCCGGGGAAATTATTCAGCGCAGCATAAAACTGATAATAAAAAGGCAGTTGCAACAAACAGAGCACCGCAGCGGCGACCAACCAGCGGTTACTGAGTTTTTGCACAAACAACAAACTCAATCCAATAATGCCCAGCACCGATAAAATATCGCCAAGGTATAGCAGCGTGTGTATATAACCAATTATCAACAAAACCACTAATCGCCACGCAAATCGGTAGCTAAAATTCACACCTTTTTTGGCTTGGTTATCCATGATGATGAAAAAACTCAAGCCAAACATCAGAGCGAAAATCGCATAGGCCTTACCGGCAAATAAAAAGAACACGATATTATGCAAAGTGGTTGGGTCTTGATTGATCCAATACAGCTCAAAATATTCCATAAAATGCACCAGGCAAATGCCCATCAGTGCAAAGCCGCGTATCGCATCAACCAGTTCAATGCGGTGGGGTTTGTGAACAAGCGGCGGCAGTGGTTGCGCGGTAGTATTCTGCATAAGAGAGTTCCAGAGAGAATGTGTATTATTGTTTGACCTGCTCAAAGCCGCATTCGCGGCGGCGTTTTTCTTATGCCCTTTATTTTAGCGGTCTTTATCAAAATGCCATTTAATAAATGTTAAGTCGTTCGAGTAAGCGCGAAAACCCTCTGCCACTTTTGCACTGTTGTTAGCGCCACGCACCGCTTTCGGCAATAACCTAAAGTGAACCCATCCTATCGTTAGAAAATGCAGCGCGCTGGCTGTTTTGGTCCTTACCACTTTTTAACAATCGCAATCGCTAAATCAGCTCTATAA
>CAMLRI010000374.1 GCA_946482385.1 uncultured Cellvibrio sp. | reverse complement strand
CATGGGGCCGGCTTATTTGCTGGATGTGGTGGGTATAGATACTGCCGTGCATGCGGAAAAGGTGATGGCGGAAGGCTTCCCTGATCGCATGCAGCGCAATTTTACTTCCTGCACTGACGCGCTCTTTGCTGCCGGCCGCCTGGGGCAAAAAAGCGACAAGGGCTTTTACAACTACCAACTGGATAAAAAGGGCAAGCAAGCCAAAGTGCCGGCTGCAGAGGTGGCCGACATCCTTAAACCCTGCATAAGCGGTAGTGCTGAAATTAGCGATGAAGACATTGTCGCCCGCATGATGATCCCCATGGCCACAGAGCTGACCCGCTGCCTGGACGAAGGCATAGTGGAAACCCCGGCCGAAGCCGATATGGCGCTGGTCTATGGTACTGGCTTCCCGCCTTTCCGCGGTGGGGTGTTCCGCTGGATAGACTCCATCGGCGCCCAGGCATTTTGCGATATGGCGGCCAAATTCAGTGCCTTGGGGGCGCTCTACCAAGCACCTGCCAGTCTGGTGGCAAAAGCCGCTAACAACCAAAAATTCTACGGCTAAGGAGTCATCATAATGAGTTTACAAGCACGCGATGCCGTTATTGTCGATTACGCCCGCAGCGCCATGGGGCGCTCCAAAGGTGGATGTTTCCGCCATGTACGTGGCGATGATATTTCTGCTGCCATTATCAAAGGCCTGTTGGCGCGCAACCCCCAGTTGGACCCGGCCACCATTGACGATTTGCTGTGGGGCTGTGTGATGCAGCGCGAAGAGCAGGCGTTTAATGTGGCGCGCAATATTTTGTTATTGGCCGGCTTGCCTCACACCATTCCGGCACAAACCATCAACCGTCTGTGCGGTTCCTCCATGAGTGCCCTGCATACTGCTACGGCCAATATCTGGGCGGGCTTGGGCGATGTGTATTTAATTGGTGGGGTAGAGCATATGGGGCATTTGCCCATGTATGACTCGGTCAGTATCAACCCATTATTGGGGTTATCGGTGGCCAAGGCGGCGGGCAATATGGGTATGACAGCGGAATACCTGGCACTTTTGCACGGTATTACCCGCCCGCAAATGGATGAGTTCAGCGCACGCTCTCATCAACTGGCCGCCAAGGCCCGTGAAACCGGCAAGTTCAAACGCGAAATTATCCCTGTGGAAGGCCATGACGCCGATGGTGGCCTGATCTTGGTGGAGCATGATGAAACCATCCGTGCCGACACCACCGTCGAAGCCCTGGCTAAATTACCGCCGGTGTTCGACCCCAAAAATGGCCAGGTAACGGCGGGCAGCTCCTCGCAAGTCAGTGATGGCGCCTCAGTGATGCTGGTGATGTCTGCCGAGCGCGCCCAATCCCTCGGGTTTAAGCCCATTGCCAAAGTGGTATCTATGGGCGTTGCCGGGGTAGATCCCTCGATCATGGGTTATGGCCCTGTGCCCTCCACCGAAAAAGCACTTAAGGCGGCTAACCTCACCATCGACGACATAGAGGCTGTGGAGCTGAACGAGGCCTTTGCGGCCCAAGCGCTGCCAGTGCTCAAAGACCTGAAATTGCTGGAAGGCATGAACGACAAGGTGAATTTGCACGGTGGTGCCATAGCCTTGGGGCACCCCTTTGGCTGTTCCGGCACCCGTATTACCGGCTCGCTGTTGACGGTAATGCAGGATCGCGACCTGAGCCTGGGAGTTTCCACCATGTGTATTGGCCTGGGGCAGGGGATTACTACGGTGCTCGAACGCGTTAATTAACCCTTTGTATCGGCAAGCCAAAACCAGCCCTGACCAGGCTGGTTTTTTTATGGCCGCGATTCGGCCAGTGTCTGTTAGACTCGCGCCATTTTTTGGCTAGTGTCGTTTTTTTGGAAAAGCCTATTTTGCAAACCCTGATACTTGAACATAAGCCTGCTGAGGGTTCGCTGGCGGCGTTGATCGCCAGCCACCTCCGGGCTATGCAGTGCCTGGTGGCTGATGACACCCAGGCACGGCTATTGTTGATCGCCTATCAGCATATTCCCGCTTACCTACCCAACCCCGAGCCCGTGCCCTTGGTTGCCTTGGTCTATTTGGAGGCTGCACAGGGGGGCGTTAGCTGCTGTGCCAGCTGCTTGCCAAGCCACAAGGTGGATTATGGTTTTTTAGGCTCGTCGCCGAGTGAAGCCGAGTTAATGGCATATGTGGCCCGGCAAGAATTGCCCTGGCTGGATTTGGGGGCACCATTGCGCCTGGAGCCGGTTTATATTGCCAAACCCTGGGGGCAGGAAATTTGGTACACAGGTATAGAGGCGCGCGGCCAATCCTGGGTGAGTGACGGCCTGTTTTCCCTGCCCTTGCCCTGGGTGTTGGATCTCCTCCAGCCGCCTGAGGCGCAGCCCCCCACCTTGCTCAAAGTGCTTGACCCCTGTGCGGATGAGGTGCGCGGCAACTTGTATTTTGAACTGCATGAAACCAAGCAGGAAGTTTATATAGTCACCGCCATAGACCCCCAAGCCTGGCCCCAGGGTGTTGGCCAGATACAGCTCGGTTTTTGCCAAGCCAAACGTGCCCAGCTGGGTTCGGATGAGCATTTCCGCCAAGCCTATCTGGCAGCGGTTGAGGGTTATCGCCAGGTGCGCCAGCAGTTGGATCAGCTATTGGAGCAGGGGGCGGCGGAATTACCTGAACCGCTTTTGACGCTGGAGCAACAGTTGCGCCGGCAGATGAACAGCTTTGTGGCCCATCGCCCGCTGCAGGTGGGGGATGTGGTGCGGGTTCCCTGCCACCTGCCTCATGCTTTGCAGCATGGGGTGCAGGTAGTAGAGTTTCAGACTCCGGTATACGAACGCAAAATCCTCAGCTTTGCGCAAAAAGTACTCACCCAGAACCATTGGGATACTGCCGAGGCTATAGAAATGGCCACTTTGGATGCCCCCCAGCCAGAGGTGTTCACTGTGTTACATCAGGGTGCAGATTACACCCTGGAGTTGTTAGCTGAGTTTGGTGAGTTTGAAGTTCTGCGTTTGGCAGTTCATCAGCCTTTGTCATTTCCCTTGGCGGTGCAGGGCACACAAGTGTTGATGCTGATTCAAGGTGAGCTAGCCATGGCACCATCCAAAGGGCTCCTTGGCAAAGGCCATGGTGAGCAGGTAAATAAGGCGCGTGCCTGGTTGCTGTTGCCCGGTACGGATACCCGCCAGTGGCAGCTGATGCCTGGCAGCCTAATGTTATTGGCGCGGCCAGCTTCTGCTTTACCTGACGGGGCAGGGTGTTAGAATGCGCGCCCCGATGG
>CAMLRI010000373.1 GCA_946482385.1 uncultured Cellvibrio sp. | reverse complement strand
GAGGGGTCTAGTTTTTAGCGGGAACCAAATAGGAAATATCCGCTACTTCCAAAAACAAGCCGCGCAGTTTGGATAACAACGCCAAACGGTTTTGTTGCAGCGCCGGGTCATCACACATCACCATCACGCTATCAAAAAACGCATCGACGGTTGGTTGCAAATCGGCGAGTGCGGCCAGTGCTTTGGTGTATTCGCGTGTTGCAAACAAAGGCGCAACCACGGCTTCTTTAGCTGTGATCGCAGCAGCCAGATTTTTCTCGGCCTCTTCCTGCAAAAGTGCGGCATTAATTTCGGTGCTTACCGCTGCACTTTGTTTGGCAAGAATATTGGAAACGCGTTTGTTGGCAGCAGCGAGTGCCTGGGCTTGCGGCAATTTGCTGAACTCGTTTACGGCGAGTACACGCTGGTTGATATCCAGTGGCTGCGATAATTGTTTGGCGGTGACCGACTGGAATACTTCGGCCGGAATTGCGGCGTCTTCAAACATAGCGCGGAAGCGGTCGAGCATATAGCCGAGCACTTGCTCAACCAGTTCATCACCTACCGTTAAGTTTTTATGCTGGGCTTTGGCGAAGGTTAATAACTCGCGCAAATCCAGGCTGAGGTTTTTTTCCACTAGCAAGCGCAATACCGCGATACTGGCGCGGCGTAAGGCGAAGGGGTCTTTGGAGCCGGTGGGCTGTTGGCCAATACCAAAAATACCGCTGATGGTATCCAGGCGATCTGCCAGCGCGATAATGGTACCGGTCACAGTTTGCGGCAACTGGTCGCCGGCAAAACGCGGCATATACTGCTCGTTCATGGCGGCAGCGACTTCGGCGTTTTCGCCATCGTTTACTGCGTAGTAATAACCGGCGATGCCCTGCATATCGTCAAACTCGCCCACCATATTGGTGACCAGATCTGATTTACACAATTGTGCTGCGCGTTCTGCTGATGCGGCGTCCGCATTTAATTTGCTCGCGATCAATTTCGCGAGGCCAGCAACACGTTCAGTTTTATCGTAAATGGTGCCGAGCTGCGCCTGGAACACGATAGTTTTTAAACGCTCGCGCAGTGACGCGAGGGTGGTTTTTTTATCGGTTTCAAAAAAGAAAGAGGCGTCAGACAAACGCGGGCGAATTACGCGCTCATTGCCGTTAATAATTTGCGCGGCGTCTTTGCTTTCAATATTTGCCACGGTGATGAAGTTGTTTTTCAACTTACCGTTGGCATCCACCACGTGGAAATATTTTTGATGCTCTTTCATGGAGGCAATCAAAGCTTCCGCAGGCACGGCGAGGAAACGCTCCTCAAATTTGCCGGTGAGTGCCACTGGCCATTCCACCAAGGCAGTTACTTCATCCAACAGGTCGGCATCAATTACGGCAACACCGCCGACTTTTTTCGCTTCGGCTTCCACTTGTTGTTTGATGATCGCGCTGCGCTCAGCAAAATCTGCCACTACATAACCGGTATTTTTTAATGCGCTGGCGTAATCGCTGGCTTTGGCCAATTCGATACTCTGGTTGTAGTGAAAGCGATGACCGCGTGTGGTGCGACCGGCAGTTAAACCGAGTACAGATGCATTCACTACATCGCTGCCAAACAGCATCACTAACCAGTGCACCGGGCGCACAAATTCTTCGCGGGTTGAACCCCATTTCATGCGCTTGGCGATAGGCAGTTTTGCCAGCGCATCGCTCACGATTTTTTCCAGCAGTGCGGTGGTTTTTTGGCCTTGCTGTGAAATGCGCGCAACCAGTTTTTCCGCTTTGCCATCGCTCTCAGCTTTCAATTCACTCGGTGCTATGCCATTTTTTTCGGCAAAGGCGAGTGCAGCTTTGGTGGGTTCGCCATCTTTAAAGGCAATCGCCGCTGGTGGCCCCCACACAACCAATTCTTTGGATGGCGTTTCGCTCGCAAGATTTTCTACCAACACCGCCAAACGGCGCGGAGCGGCGTAGGCTTTGACTGAACTAAACGATAATTCCAGCGCGGTTAAATCCGCTTGAATGCTTTCTACAAACGCATTCATTAAATTTTTTAAATTTTTGGGTGGTAATTCTTCCGTTCCCAACTCAACCAAGAAATCAGCAGACATTATTTATTCTCCTCAGCAGAAGTCGCAGCGGAAGAGCCTTCAGCGGCTGTTGAAATTAAAAGCTCGTTTCGCAGGGCTTCAGGTGCAAGTGGGAAGCCGAGGGCTTTGCGGCTATCGTAATAAGCTTGGGCAACGGCGCGCGACAGTGTGCGCACACGCAAAATAAAACGCTGGCGCTCGGTCACGGAAATGGCGTGGCGGGCATCCAGCAGGTTAAACGCGTGGGAAGCTTTCATCACCATTTCATAGGCGGGCAGCGGCAGATTTTTTTCCATCAGGCGCTGGCTTTCTTTTTCGTAGAAATCGAAATTGCTGAACAAGAATGCGGTGTCGGCTTCTTCAAAGTTGTAGGTGGATTGCTCCACTTCGTTTTGATGGAACACATCGCCGTAGGTGACCTTGTCGCCGTTGGGGTTAATCGTCCACACCAAATCAAAAATCGAATCCACACCCTGCAGGTACATGGCGATACGCTCGATACCGTAGGTAATTTCGCCGGTCACCGGGAAACATTCCAAGCCGCCCACTTGTTGGAAGTAGGTGAACTGGGTGACTTCCATACCGTTCAACCAGACCTCCCAACCCAAGCCCCAGGCACCGAGGGTGGGTGATTCCCAGTTGTCTTCCACAAAGCGGATATCGTGCACATTGGTGTCTATGCCCATTTCGCGCAGCGAGCCGAGGTATAAATCCTGGATGTTGGCGGGCGAGGGTTTCATCGCCACCTGGAATTGGTAGTAGTGCTGCAAGCGGTTGGGGTTTTCGCCGTAGCGGCCATCTTTGGGGCGGCGGCAGGGCTGCACATAGGCGGTGTTCCAGGTTTCTGGCCCTATGGCGCGCAGGAAGGTGGCGGGGTGGAAGGTACCCGCGCCGACTTCAAGGTCGAGAGGTTGCAGGATCACGCAGCCTTGGCGCGCCCAATAGTCTTGCAGGGCGAGGATAAGG
This sequence comes from uncultured Cellvibrio sp., assembly GCA_946482385.1. The sequence continues at coordinate 226 of CAMLRI010000373.1, read as the reverse complement.
CCCTGGAAGGTACTTACGTCGTATCGTTTTTCAGACATGGCAGACCTGATTATCAGAAGTTGGTCGAAATGGAAGGGGTATAGGGCAAAAAATGCGGGGATTATAGCTGTGTATGCCAACCAATGGCAGATTTACTCTGCGTTTACGCCTAATGATCCCGCCCATAAACCTCCCGTAAATAGCGAGTAAATCGCCCGTAAATAGCGATTTGGGTGCCTTTTAATCA
>CAMLRI010000372.1 GCA_946482385.1 uncultured Cellvibrio sp. | reverse complement strand
CCTGCCGGTATTTTTAAGCAGTCAGTTGCAGTGGAATTTTTGGCAGACCGGCGGGTTTTTAGCCAGCTGGGTGATTGGTTACGGCATGGTGCAATCCGCCGCGCCTGTATTATTGCGCAGTAAAACCGGCAACCCGCCCACCGGGCGCAGTGCATTTATTGGGGCGTTAATACTCACCTGGGTTACGGCGGGTTTGGCTTGGCTGTTAACAACCGAGCTGCCAGTAACACCGGTATTAATCAGCGGCTTGATTGTATTTGGCATAGTGTTTGCGATTAATTCGTCAGTACATTCTTATTTGATTGTGAGTTATGCCAACAGCGATGGCGTATCCCTGGATGTAGGTTTTTATTACATGGCCAATGCCCTGGGGCGTTTGCTGGGCACAGTCTTGTCGGGCTGGGTTTATCAAGCGGCGGGCTTGGCTGCCTGTTTGTGGGTAGCGGCGGCATTTATAGCTATAACCAGCTTGATTTCCATCGCCTTGCCGCGCAATAGCCAATAACACCAGCCACTCATTAACCAACCCATTCATCAAGGTGCGGCATGACCAGCAATAATACTTGTGATTGCAGCTCAGCAGCCGAGTTATTAAATCGCGCCTGCTTTTGCAAAACGCTCAACCGCGACCAATTGTTGGCGAGCTTGCAAGCCCAGGCGCTGCCAGCGGAGGTTTTGCAGCATGAGGCGCAATTGTTTTCCCACACAGCGACTTTTATTTCCCCAGGGCAGTGGCAGCAATTACAAGCCTTGGTGCAAGCGATTATGCGTGTTACCGCTTTGCCTGGTTATCGGCAGCGGGTATTAAAGCAGGCACCGCCCATTGCGCAGCAAGCAACGCCCAATGCGGGGGTATTTATGGGCTTTGATTTTCATATTAACGAAACCGGCCCACAGCTGATTGAAATCAACACCAACGCCGGTGGCGGTTTTTTAAATGCCGCTTTGCTCAGCGCCCAAACTGCCTGCTGCAATGCCACGGGAAATTTTCCACCCCTGTTACAGCCCCAGGTGGAAGCGGAATTTATTGCCATGTTCAGGCGCGAATGGCAATTGGCCCGCGGCGAACAGCCGCTGCGCTGCATTGCCATAGTGGATGAAAACCCCAGCGCGCAATTTTTGTATCCGGAATTTTTACTGGCGCAAAGTCTGTTGGAGCGCGCCGGCATCAAAACCCTGATTGCCGACCCGCTGGAACTCAAATTAGTTGATGGCCAGTTGTATCATCAGCAACAGGTGATTGATTTGGTGTACAACCGCCTCACCGATTTTTCGCTCGCGCAACCACAGAATCAATCGCTGCGCGCCGCCTACGAACAAAACGCGGTAGTGCTCACCCCCAACCCCCATCACCACGCGCTCTATGCCGACAAACGCAATTTGGTATTGCTCAGCGATGCCAAACAATTAACTGCCTTGGGCGCAAAGGATGAGGACATAAACACCCTGCTGGCCGGCATTCCGCCCAGCCTATTGGTCAGCGCCGATAATGCCGATGAGTTGTGGCACACCCGCAAACAATGGTTTTTTAAACCCGCCAGCGGCTACGGCAGCAAAGCCACCTATCGCGGCGACAAACTCACCAAGCGGGTATGGGAGGAAATACAACAGGGCGATTACATTGCCCAACAACAAGTGCCCCCCGGCGAGCGGGGCATTCTTGTGGACGAGGAAAAAACCTCACTCAAAATGGATATTCGCGCCTACGTTTACGCCGGCAACATCCAATTATTAGCCGCGCGTTTATATCAAGGCCAAACCACCAACTTCCGCACCCAGGGCGGCGGTTTTGCGCCTGTGTTTGTGGTGGGGTGAAGTTAAAGAAAATCAGTCATTTCTCAACGTATTTCCGCCACCGCCAACACATGCGCAATTGAATGCCCATCCCAATAAAACTGATAATGCCCCGCCTGGATTGCCGGTGGTGTTAAGGCTTTCGGTCGCAAAGCCGCAATACATTCGCCGCCGGGGTGGCGCACCGACTGATACAAAATTCCCATTTCGTTTTGCGCTTTTAGTTGCCGACCTATGGCTTGGGCGTAGGCGAAGCTGTCGGGGTTGTGCACTTGCGGGTCTGCGCGCAGATCGACTAATGAGGTGTGCACTGCGCAGGTGTAGCAGCGCAGGGTGAGCATTTGTGCTGGTTCGTTGGTGGCTTGTAAAAAACGGGCGCGGCTAAAGCGCGATTCGGCAAGCGCGGTTTCCAAGCTTAAGCCGGCGTAATAAATGCCAAAGCGGCCATCGGTAAACCGGCTGGCAATGCCTATGTGGGTAAAAGCGGCCATGATGGCGGTGGTGCCCGGCCCGGTTATGCGGTCTTCCGGGGCGACCAGGGCGATATTCCCCGCTTGGTCTTGCAGGCGGTCATTGGTCAGGCTTTCAAGGGCGTAGGCTGCTTCCAGTTCGCTGGGGTCGAGCAGGTTTTCAAACAGGGAGATGGGCGGGAAGTGGCTGGGGATCAGGCGATAGCTGTTGCTGTGAACCTCCTTGTAGCGAATAGCGGCTGTCATTACACATAAACCTCGCCGCGCCAGGCATCCAGGTAACGGCGCACATCCACCAAGTCCACCACGCGGCCACCCAGCATCCGCTCCAGGGCGGAGGCGCCGCCAAAATCGCGGTTGGGTTTGCGCACCCAATGTTTCCACTGGGCGGAGTCGGTAAACAGGAGTTGCACCCCTTTGTAGATGCCGGCGATATAGGACAGCCGTTCCAGGGTATCCCTGCCCAGTTTGATGGGTTCACCGGAGGCGAGTTTTTGCCGCCAGTTGTGCAGGGTGGTGCGGGTGCCCAGGCCGGCGAGGGTGCAGCGCTGCTCGTCGGTAAGACGCCATTCTTCGGCTATGGCAAAAAACAGCTTCACCGCCACGCGGCTCATCTGGCCTTCGTCGACGGCGGGTATGGGCTGGAGGGCATTCATGATGACGGACTCCGCTGTTGATAGCTGGTGATCAAACTATGCTCAGCTATCAGCCTATGTTCAAAAGTGAACATTATCAATAATTGTGATTCCGAACAAACAAATCTTTACATTTACCCGGAGCTAGGAAGCTGGTTATGCTTAGGCCCATCCCATTACAGTCCCTTACCATGACCAAAGCCTCCCATCTATTTGCATTTTTGGCATTAGCCCTCTGGTTGCTGGGCAACTGGATGGGCGCCCATGGCCATTTTTGTTTTGATGGCCAGGAGCCGCCGGTGTCTGTGCATATGCATATGCTGGGCGAGCACCCGGAGCACCATGCCGATGAAGGGCACC
>CAMLRI010000371.1 GCA_946482385.1 uncultured Cellvibrio sp. | reverse complement strand
GCCCGAGGCCGCTGCCGAGATCAACAAGCTAGCCGAACAACTGCGGCCTTATGGCCAGCAGGCGCGCCTGACCCTGGAAGGGCATACGGATAGCACCGGTAGCCATGGCGACAACCAGCGCCTATCCGAGGCGCGGGCCCAGTCGGTGTGGCGGCAGTTACAGCCTTTGCTGCAATTGCCGGCAGATCGCGTGCAGATTCGCGGTTACGGCGAGGCGCGCCCGGTGGCCGACAACGCTACTGAGGAGGGCCGCGCCCAGAATCGCCGCGTGGATATTCTGATTGTTCCCTCCCCCTAACCCGCCGAGGCCCGGATGATGCTAAAGCGCACACCAACCGGCCCTATGGCCGCCTGCTTGGCCGCTGTGTGGCTGGTGTTGCTGGGCCTGGCCCTGCCGGCCCAGGCCAATAGCGATTACGAGCGTTTCTGTGCTGGCTGCCATGGCCGCCCTGGCGAGCCGGGTATGGCGCCTTCGCTGTTTGGCATGGGCTTGTCCCAAGCCGATTTTATGCAGGTGCTGCGCCATGGCCGCAATCTTATGCCCAGTTTCCTGCCGGAAGATATCAGCGACAGCGATGCCCAGCGCCTGCACCAGTACCTGCGCACCAGTGCTGTCCCATCATCCACCGCCAGCAGTGCGGCGGCTTCCTCTGTCGCCTCTTCCCGCCCATCTTCAGCCTCTGGCGCCAACCGGCCAGGTGCCAGGGGTGTCGGAGGCCTTGGCGCCCCGGCGCTGCCTGCGGCGATGGTGGATGAACTCAAGCGCAGCGATCCTTTCGCGCCGCCGCGCCTCTATAGGGAGAAATGCCAATCCTGCCACGGCGCTATAGATTCAGCCCCCCAAGCCCTGCCGTTAAAGGATGAAATGGTGATCCCCGATCTGCGTTTTATGCACCTGACCAGCGCCCAGTTCGCGCGCATTGTGGTTGAAGGGCATAAATTGATGCCGGGTTTTTACAGTAGCATGAATGCTTCCCACACCTTCCCTTTGTATGAATGGATTCGTGCGCAGCGCCCGTCGGCTATGCCCGTCAAGGCTTGCCGCGATCAGCCTATCCAGGCCAGCCACCGCGCCTGGGGGCGGCAGTTGTACAGCATGTATTGCTTGCGCTGCCACGGGGTGGATGGCCAGGGTAGCCGGGAATCCCGCGGCCGCCAGGCAGTGCCGCCCCTGGGGGAACCGGTGGCCATGGGGCGCATCCTCCATGTGATCCGCGTCGGCCACAGCATTGCCCCCATGCACCTCACCCTGGCAGATAGCGACAGGTACCAGTTGGCCGCTTACCTCAACAGCCTAATGGGCTGGAAACCCCTGCCGACGGAAAAAACACCCGCCAGCTTTCAGGAGCTCAATGGCCGCGATTGCCAGCAGCACTATTGCGCCGCCCTGGCGCAAGCCGCCGACGACAAGGCGGCGCAAAATCCCGCCACCTGGGAGCAGCCCAACGCCGGCACCGCTGAGTGCGAACCCTGGCAACGCAAGAACAAACGCAAAGGCCCCGCCGGCCCCGGTGGCCAGTACCCCGCCTGTTGGGCCCAGGAGGAGGTCGATCGCTTTGAGCAATTCTGCAAGGAGTACCGTATCGGCATAGCGCGCACCTACCCGCAAAACCGCCGGGTGGAAGCTGCGCCCCTGGCGGTAACTGCCAACACCCGCCTGCGTTCGCCCTGGTCACAGGAGGCGGCGGTGCTGAGCTGCCAAACCGGCCCGGCCCTGCGTTACCACCTGGGGCAGCCCAACGCCCGCAATGCCTGGCCCAACTGGCGTATGCGCATTTATGCCCCCTTGATTGAAAAGCCCGGCGCCAAACGCCAACCAACCCAAGGTGCCTGCTGGTGGGAAAACCCCGAACAAGGCCTGGGCGAGGGCAACCCGCACACAGGCGCCATGGCCAACCAGATCACCCTGTGGGTGCGGCTACCGGAGCAGGGCCCGGTGCCCCGTTCAAAATTTTGGCAGGGTCGCCAGGGGCTGGAAGATGAGGATCGCCCCCTGGCCGAATTCAGCAAAACCCAGCGGCCTTTTTACGAGATGCTCAAGGTTTACCGCGCCGGGGAAGGGCGTTTCAGCCTGCGGGTATATCGCCACCTGGATAACGATAAAACCCGCAATCCCAAAGCCTGTGCCGCTTGCGGCAACAGCCTGTTCAGCAACCTGCCCTGGTCTATAGATACCCAATCAGCGGCGACCGAATCCCCATAATCCACGGAGGTACATGATGAAACTGGTTCTTTCTTTTCCCCTGGCTTGGCGGTGCGCTCCCCTGGCTCGGCTGCACGCGCCGCTACTGTGGCTGGCGCTGATGTTATTGCCCGCCCCCTGGGTGTTTGCTGCCGATAGCCAGGGGCAAATACAACAACTGGAGCAGCGCATTGGCCAACTGACTGCCGACATTAAAACCGCCATGCAGGAAAAAGATGGCGACAAAGCCAAGCACCTGCGCGCCCAGCGCAGCGAATTGTAAGGCGAGTTGCGCGTATTAAAAAACCAGGCGCGCAGTGAACAAAAAACGGCGGATCAAGCTGCCAAGCGCGAAGCTGCCGAGCGCCAATGGGCAGGCTTTCCCGCCGATAAACAATTGTGCACTGCCATCGAATACGGCCGCTTCGACCTGGTGAAAAAAGTCATGGCATCCGGCGCCATCAATTTGCAAAAAAATAACAGCCATTGTTTCTTTCCCCTGGCGGATGCCGCTGCCCGCGGCCATGCGGACATCGCCGAATACCTGTTGCAACAAGGCTCGCCCCTGGCCATGCGCGCACCGCAATTCCAAACCCTTATCAGCGCCATGGATTCCGCCGCCGCCCACAGCGAAGATCGCACCGCGCTTTTGGCATTGTTGAAACGCCATGGCGCCACCGCTGCCGACAGCCGCGACCAATCCCTGCCCGGTGCCCTGGTGGTCGATGGCGGAGCGGAGGGCGATGCCCAGTTGCAGCAGCAACACAATGTCAGTGGTGCCCAGCTTGCCCAGGGCGGCAGCTTGATCCGCGCCCTGGATAACGGCCATCCCAACAATGTGCGCTGGCTATTGGCCAATGGCGCCAGCGCCGAAGAATCCGCCCTGGGGCGCACAGCCTTATTCGCCGCTATAGAATCCAACAGCTTGGAAAAAGTAAAAGTCCTGGTGGATGCCGGTGCCGATGTCAACCGCCGCGGCATGAACCACAGCTCTGCATTGCTCTACGCCGAAAAGCGCCGCGACCGCGTGGGCGCACGCAAAAAAACAGAAATGGAACAGATCATCGCTTACTTGAAATCCAAGGG
>CAMLRI010000370.1 GCA_946482385.1 uncultured Cellvibrio sp. | reverse complement strand
GATGGCGCTTCGGTTACCCTTAACCTGCACACTGAGCAAACTGTTGCGGTTAATGCGCGCAAATGCTGCACCGGCAGTTCATCCTGTACCGTGGCCAATAGCTGTAGCACCCAGTTCAAAACTGCCGGGTTTATTTTTTCCAACACGGCGACGGCTACGGGCAATATTGCCAATCAAGTAGCGGGAACAACCGATAACAATGTGTATCTGCGCGCGGTAAAAACCAACACCGCCACAGGTGCCTGTGTGGCGCGTTTTAGCAGCCCGCAAAATGTTCAGTTGGCCTACCAGTGCATTAATCCCACCACCTGCATTGCTGGCCAGCATTTGTATTTGGGTGGCACTTCGGTACAGGCCAATACAGCTGCCACCCCGGTTGCCAGCCTGGTGTACACCAGCAAAGCGCTGACTTTTGATAGCAATGGTTCGGCCGCCATACCGCTTAATTACACCGATGCCGGCCAGCTGCGTTTGCGCGCGCGCCTGGCACTGGGTGCTACCGCTAGCGAACCTGCCTATACCCTTACCGGCACCAGCAATGACCTGGTGGTTAAGCCCCACAGCCTGGTGGTGGCCAGCGTTGTGGGTGGCAGCAACCAGCCCAACCCTGGTTCCAGTGGCGGCGGCTCGGGGTTTATCGCGGCCGGTGAATCCTTCAGGGTCAACCTGGAAGCGCGCAACGCCTCGGGCGCTATAACCCCCAACTTTGGCCGCGAACAGGTGCCGGAGTTTACTAACCTGGGGGTTAGCGCCAACAACCTGGTGTATCCCGGCGGCGGTACGCTAACGGCGTTGAATAACGGTGGCAGCTTTGTGGCTACTGCCACCCAGGGGCGGTTTGAAAACAGCAACTACAGCTGGAACCAGGTGGGCAGTATTACCCTGGCGCCAGCGCTGGGGGATAACGATTATCTGGGGGCGGGGAATATCCCCAATTTGCCTGCTAGCAGTACCGTTGGACGTTTTTACCCCTACCAGTATCGTTTGACTTCGGCGACCAGCAGCAACAGTTGCGGCAGTTTTTCCTATATGGGGCAGCCGGCGATCAACCTCACTTATGCTTTGCAGGCAGAATCTGTCACTGGGACAATCCTCACCAATTACGACAACACCGATCAGGCCACTCCCTACGCCGGGGCAGCCAGCCTTAGCTATGTAGCGGAAGATGCCAACAATGGCACCAATCTTGGAGCGCGGGTGTTAATGCCGGCGCAAACCTGGGATAACGGCCAAGTGATGTTTAACAGCAATACTGTGGAATTTGCCCGCCAAGCGAGCGGCGCTCCCGATGGCCCTTTCAATAGCTTGCAGTTGGGGTTGCAGCTGAGCGACACACTGGATAATCGCCCATTGGCTGCGCTGGATATGAACCCAGGCACTAACCTGGTGTGCAGCGGCGCCAGCTGTACCGCCAAAACCCTCGGCAGCCCACTGCAATTGCGCTACGGCCGCTTGCGCCTGGAGGATGCCTTTGGGCCAGAATCGGTCGACCTGCCGGTGAATTTTTATACCCAGTATTGGTCGGGCAATTTTTTTGTGAAAAACACCAGCGATTCCTGCACCCGCATTTTGCGCAGCGCTATTACCTATCCCGCGGGTAATTTGTTAACTCCCGCCAATCTCACTGTGGCCCTTAGTGGTGGCAGTACGCAGGGAGTGTATAACTCACTAACGGCTAGCGAAGTGGTGTTTACCAGCGGTGATGCCGGGCATTCTTTCCTGGCGCCGGGCACTGGCACTGGCAGTTTCCCGGTGGATGTGGATTTAACCACTTACCCCTGGTTGCGTTACGACTGGAACCAAAATGGCGACTACAGCGATACTGCTTTGCCCAGGGCCAATTTTGGCTTTGGCCAGTATCGCGGCCACGACCGGATCATCTATTGGCGCGAGCGCCTTGAATAAGTTTTTGTGAGTTTGCTATGGAAATTACCATCACCACCCCAAGTTTATTATTCCCTGCCATTTCGCTGTTGATGCTCGCCTACACCAACCGTTTTGTGGTGTTGGCCAATGTGATCCGCCAGTTGAGCAGTATGGAGGATGCGCTTTCCAAGGAGGTGGTCATCCGCCAGATCCAGAATTTGCGCACCCGCATGTGGGTGATTCGTTTGATGCAGGCCTTTGGGGTGCTGTCGTTTGTGCTCTGCACCCTGTCGATGTTTTCACTGCTGTTGGGCTGGTTGGTCGCCGGCCAGTTTTTGTTTGCCAGCAGCCTGATTTTTTTGGTGATCTCGCTGATGTTTTCTTTTTACGAGGTGAATATCTCCACCACTGCCATCAATATCGAGCTGGAAAAATTTGACGAGAAACTCAAGGAGTGCAAGCAGCATCACCATTGATACTGCTTGCCAGGGGAGGGGTTAACTGGCTTGTTCGGTGGATGATTCCAGGCGAATGTCCACCGCCAAATCATCGGCGATTTTATCCAGTTGGTCGTAAAGGTCATTCAAATTGACCGACTTGGGCACTTCAATCACACCGCTGGCTTCAAACAGCGGCTCGCCCGACCAGGGCATGCTGGAGCAGGCGGTTTCCAGCTCACCCATGTTAATATGGCGCGCCGCGAACGCCTGGGCGATTTCGCGTACAATGCCCGGCCGATCGGCCCCCACTACGGTAAAACTGAATTGGCGGCAGTCGCTGGGGGCTACGGCGAGCGCATCTTCAATCACAATTTTGAAGCCTTTGCTGGCCAAATCCTGTAAGGCTTGGCGCAGGGCATTTTTGTGTGGTTCTTCCACAGCTACCTGCAAAATGCCGGCAAATTTACCGGCCAATTGCGCCATGCGGCTTTCCAACCAGTTGCCGTTGTGCTGGCTAATGGTTTGTGCCAGTTGTTCAACTATGCCGGGTTTGTCATCGCAAATAACGGTGAGAATAAGTTGGCTGTTCACAGGGATTCCTTATTTTTTTAACAAGAGAAACCAAGCCTACTCCCATTAATGGCAACCGACAACCGCTGCGATTTAAGTGGCCGCTGTGGTTAACAAGAGACTGTGAATGATTATTCCCTACGAGCAATTATCGCCCGATGCCTTGCAGGGCTTGATAGAAGAATTTATTACCCGCGAGGGAACCGACTACGGTTGGGAGGAAGTACCCCTGGCCACCAAGGTGGCGCAGGTGCAACGCCAATTGCAGCGGCGTGAAGTGGTGATTGTGTTTGACGAAAAAACCGAATCCGTCAGCCTTTTACCGCGCCGCGATGCCGAACAATTTTTATCCTGATTGGATTTATTCCAGCAGCCAGCGAAGCGGAAACCAATCTG
>CAMLRI010000369.1 GCA_946482385.1 uncultured Cellvibrio sp. | reverse complement strand
CTCAAGGCAGTAGAAAACCTGAAAACCCATTATCCCAGTGCCAAATACGATGCCCAGTACCGCAACCTGCAGGCGCGTATCAAGGCCAGCCAGCGTTAATCGCCGAGGAAACCCTATGAAATTGCAATGGATCTACGGCCTGGCACTGGCGCTCCTGGCGGCCCAGGCACTGGCCAAACCCCAAACCGTCAACCTGCAACTGCCGGATGACAGCAAGCTGGTGTCCCTTACCCAGTTGGAAAACCGCAGCACCTCGCCGGTGAAGTTCAAGGTAAAGCGCAATCGTGTCGCCCTATTGCCGGGTACCTACAAGTACGAACTGGTGTTGTCGCGCTCCAGCAAAGTCTTTAACGGCTGGTTCACCCTTGCACAGGGGCTGGGCGATTATTACCTGCATCAGGCGGAATCGGCGGAAGGCAGCTATTTAATCGTGTGGGATTCCGCCAGCCCGACTGATAGCGATAGCTACGAGCGCGAGTTATTAGAGCAGCGCTGCGGCCTGCTGCTGAGCGAGCTGGAAGAGCCCAGCTACAAGTATGCTTTTGCCGCCTGTGAAACCCTGGCCGGGCAAAAAAGCCCCGAGGGTTTGCGCAACCTGGCCCACGCCTATGAAAAGGGCCGGGGCACAGTAGTAAACCTGGAAAAGGCCACCAAGTTGTATCAAGAGGCCTTTGCCGCGGGCGATATGCAGGCCGGGCGGGTACTGACGGTGATTTACGCCGATGCCGGCCAGGAGCAGGCGCGGGTGGCGCAGCTAAAAGCCCTGGCCGATGCGGGCGATATGTTTGGCCAAGCCTTTATTGGTTGGGATTATTTGATTGGCATGAACGGCTTTCCCCTGGATTGGCAGGCAGCGCGCCGCTATGCCGAGGCCGGGGCGCGCCAGGGTTACGAGCCCGCCCACCGGGTGATGGTGGAGCTGCTGAACAACCCGCCCCAAGGCAAGTCCGACCCGGTGGAAGCCCTGGCCTGGACCCAGCTTTACCTGCACGCCTTCAGCAAGCGCGACTACGATGCCCAGGGCTATTACAACCATCTGTTGGCCACCATAGAGCCGGCGCAGCAAGTGGCGGCGGAAGCGCGTTTGCAGCAGTTGGTTGGCCAGGAACTGGCCCAGGTGTACCAGGGCCGTTTATGTATCGCCAGCCAGGCGTCCCTGGGGGAAATCGCCCACAAAAAAGTGGCTTACAAACTCAATCGCCTGGATGAAATCCTGCCACTCAACCGCGACCAGCCAACGCCGGTGATGTCGCTGTTAATGGAGGACAATGTGTTGCGGCTTTATGCCGATGGCTTGCTGGAGATTGAAGTAGAACCCAAGTTTGACGCCCAGGCCCTGGTCGACCAGTGTTTGTATTACGACAAAACCCTGGGTATTTATGATTTGGGGCCAGATAAAACCTCGCCCGGTTGCGGTTGCTTTAGTCGCTAATCCACCACAAACCCCAAGGGCACTACCGCTGCCCTTGGGGTTTTTTATAGCCTAATTATTGTTTCTGTTGCCGCGCCGCCAGCCAGTTGCTTAGCAACACCAGCGCCAGGGCTATGCCTGCCCCCAAAAACTCCCGCGCCTCTTCGATATAGGGTTTATCCGGGTTCATGCTTTGCACCAGCGGCTCGGTATCCCTGTGCAGGTAATAGTTGTAGGCGCCTTCGATGTGCAATCCCATCGCCAGTAAACAAGCCAGTATTGCCAGCCAGAAAAGGCCGCGTTTGATGGGTTTTAATTGCGGTTGGTTAATTGCATTTAATTCCACTACCGAGGCGCACAGCAGGTAAAACAAAATCCAAATAATGGAATCCGGGTCGTTAAATTGCAGGGCGGCAAAAGCGATGAGTATCAGGCCACAAAAAAAATGGGGCAGGGTATGGGCGAGTTTCACAAGCATGGCTCCAGGTTGTTGGTGGGTTATTGTTATAGGGTGCCAAGCATAAGCGAGCCACAGGCAAAGTGGCAGTGCCCGGGGGCCACACTAGCCACAAATAAAAAAGCCGGCAGTGCGCCGGCTTTTCGGGGTAGTGCCAAGGCTTAGCGCTGTTGGCGGCGGCGCGCCAGGCCCAGGCCCAACAGGCCCAGGGCAAACAGCGCCAGGCTGCCGGCTTCGGGCACGCTGGCGGGCAGGGCTTTTACCAGCATGGTGGAGTAGTTAGGGTTTGCAATGCTGCGGTAGGCGTTGTAATTCACATTGCGGCCATAGGCATACACAAGGTCTTGACCTACGTTGCGGTCATGAAAGTGGGCGTAGCTCAGGGAGCCAGTGGTATCGGCAAACCAACCCAGGGAATAGCAATAGGATGAGTTGATGTAGTTGCAGCCCATGGCGTCGAAGGTTGCTTCGTGTACCGATTGGTTGCTGGTAATGTCATCGTAACGGGCGTAAGTGCTACCGGTTGCGTACTCAACATCGTAGTCCGAACCCTTACCGGAAAAAGCGTTCTCCCACATTTGCAGTACCTGGGCTTCTGTCGCCAGGCTCCAGCCGGCCCAAGTGGTGCTCAATTCCGCCACTACCTGGTTGTAGCTGCGGTTGTTGTTAATGCCGAAATCCATCCACTCCAGGCCGGTATCTGTGTCGATAAAGCTGTTGTTAGTGGTGTTGATAATACCGGCCTGGCTAACTTGAGCGGCCAATCCCAACATGGCTGCACAGATTCCCGCAATGATTTTGTTCATGGGTGTAATCCTGTAATCGGTGGTTTTTTATTGAATAAGTGCCGGCACATCAGGCAGTGGCCGGATGATATGCAAAAACGGTTGGCGCTTCAAATAACATTTAGTGTTTCGTTATAAGCCTACCAGAGGCTACACTCAAATCCGGTTCTATACAGATGCAGAAAATGATCCCATTTGATTGGCAATCTATAAACGGAGTGATTTTATGACCATACAAACTTCCCATCGCTGGCAATTTTTTCGCGCCGGTGGTTTTGACCAGGTGCAGCTGGAAAGCCCGGCGGATTTGCAAAACCTGGCCAATCTGGATCAAAAACTCTGGGCTGCCCTGGCTTGCCCCACCGATACCCTGGATATAGACCCGCGCCTGCTGGCCTATATCGACAGCAACAAGGATGGCCGCATTCGCGCACGGGAATTGTTGGCGATTATTGATTGGACTTTTGCCCGCCTATCCGACCCCGCGGTGTTATTTAGCGATGCCCCCTTGCCACTCAGTGCCCTCAGCCAAAATGAACATGGCCAGCGCTTACGCACCAGCGCGCAGCGCCTGTTAAAGGTGTTGGGTCATACAGATGACAACCTAAACCCTAGCGATACC